>DATEUW010000019.1:0-25983 GCA_035282925.1 Candidatus Nanoarchaeia archaeon | reverse complement strand
GGAACCAGATTCTCCAGCTCAGTTTTACGGAAGATTCGATGAGATTCCTTTCACAACGGCGACAAGCCCGCCAACATCACAGTACAAAGTGTTCTATCATATTTATGCGGGAAAAAACCTTCCAGCCCAATATCAGGTTTACCTTCGAGGAGGAGGTAGTTCATTTTACCAGGACGCATTTGCAAGAAGAATTGTGGCTCAGGGTTTCATAAGATCAGGAGAATACGCCACTGAAACCCGTGACCTTACTGCTCCGGCAGGCTACCAGGAAATGTGCATAGTTGTAAATGCGCAGGAAGAATGCGGATTCAAGCAGGTAACGACAGACTTCGGAATAAATTACGTGACAGAAAGTTTCCTTGCACAGGAAGCAAAGAGAACAGACATCACCTCAGAGGCTGCATGCGTTTCAGGAACAACAAACCTTCTTCCTTTGCTTTCTCCTAATATTCAGGGAGGAGTTGAAGAGGCAATAAATCCTGCAATTTACAATAGGGGAATTACAAGAGTTTGCGCGACAGACAATCCCGGGGGAGGAACAGATTCTTTCATAAACACTGCAAAGGGAAGATGGCAGCCAGTAGGCTACTGCGGAAATCCAAATATAAAATGCTGGCTTGACACAAACAGCGTAAGGAATGTGATAAAATCAACGACGATAGAAAACGAGACTATCGGCGATGTTACTCAGGGAGTTGTTGAAAAAATAACAAGCCAAGGTGGATATCTGAATGAAGGGCAGTGGACAGACTTGCAGGGCAGAATCAATACAGCAGATGACGTTGGCAAAATACAGATAATCAACCAGGCTATTGACAAGGTGCTTCAAATTCCAAGAAGAGGCTTGCTCATACTGGGAAGGGCAGATGCATACAGAAATCTTGCCAAGCAAATCTTTCAGGGAAGCAAACCTCCGGCGCCTGAAACTACAACAACGACACCAGCTACGCCAGGAATTCCCCCGGCAACCCCTGAAGAAACAACAAGTGTAAGAGGTTGTGGGGAATGCAGTCGTCTTGGAATTCAATTTTTAGGATGTACTCAGAACAGTTGCGGGGATATAAGTAGAGAAAGGGAAAGTAGGGGATTAGAAGGATGTGAATTTATTCCTGGAGGCTTTTTTGGACTTGCGGCAAACCAATGTGTTCAGAAATCATCCCAAGAGGAAACAACTCCTGCTACAGAAATACCACCTGTAGAAACAATTCCGACGCAGATAATTGAAGTAAGAAGATCTTATAACGATTTTTCCAATATTGTTAGATTAGCATCCTCACAAGAGATACTTAATCCAAGATGTAGTCTTTATATTCAGGAAGTTTATACTGCTTCAGATACTAAGATTCCAGACCCTCTTTTATTGTTTGCCATAATGCAGCAGGAATCCAAATGTGATATAAATGCGGTTTCCATAGATCAAAGCTCTTGGGGATTGATGCAGATAAATACTGTATTTCAAAGAGAAGATACGGGAGAAAGAGTAGGACATTGCGGCGATTATGGGCTTCATGTAGATGTTAATGAATGCAGAGATCAGTTGCTTTCTAGTTCCATATTAAACGTCAATGTTGGAGCGCAGGTATTAAAAAATGGAAAAAGCGATACTCTTACTTACAGGTGCGCTGCTTTTCCTCCCCCAAACCCAACTAGAACGACAACTCAAAAAGAGCCAGCTGTCAACAAGATATATACCGGATGGGAAACTGCCCTGAGAAGATACAATGGATATAATTGCGCAGGATATAGAAAATCAGATGACAGCGAAATTTTTGCCGACCACAAATATGTTGAAGAGGTAATTGAAATATATTCTAAGCTTGTCTCAATAGCAAGTTCACAACCTTAATAATAAGAGTTTAGTAATTTTCAAAATGCGGGAGATAGGATTCGAACCTATGCAAGCACTAAGCTACTGCGTCCTAAGCGCAGCCCGTTTGACCGCTCCGGCACTCCCGCGTAAAAATAGATAGAATTAAAGGGTTTTAAAACTATTTGACTTTATATTTGTCTTATTAAAAATATGCCGCATAGTTAACATATAAAATTAAAACTCTTTATTAATTATTTTTCCTTCACCCTTGCCTCGCTCTCCTTCTGCTTGATCTTGTCTTCGAGGTCGAGTTTCTCTATGAGTTCCTTGTAACGGTTTCTTATCGTGACTTCTGTTATTCCTGCAATGTCCGCAACCTCTCTCTGAGTCTTTTTTTCATCGTTCATCAAAGCTGCAACGTAAAGAGCAGCAGCAGCAATGCCTGCTGGGCCTCTTCCAGAGGTAAGCTCGACCTCTTCTGCCCTTTTCAGGACTTTCAGGGCATCGTTCTGTGTTTTCGGCGATAGTTTTAGGACAGAAGAGAAACGGGAAATGTAATCCTTGGGAGAGCTCTGGTTGACCTTGATTCCGAGTTTTCTTATTATGAACCTGTAGGTTCTTCCGATTTCCTTTCTTTCAACATCAGAAGCTGTGGCCATTTCATCAAGAGTTCTTGGTATGTTATAACTCCTGCAGGCAGCGTATAGACAGGCAGCTATCACAGATTCCATGCTTCTTCCGCGGACAAGGCCTCTCTGGAGAACATAATTGTAAATTCTTGCGGCATCGTCTCTTATGACATTCGGCAGATTTAGGTAGGAGGCAATAACTCTCAATTCAGCCATTGCCAGTCTCAGATTTCTTTCTATGCTAGTTGAAACACGCTCCTGCCATTTCTTCAGCCTGAGGAATTTCCTTGTCTGCTTTGGCTCCAGCCTGTAAATGTCGGAAATCTCACCAACGTTGGTTGTAAGCCCTTTGTCAAACTTCTGGATGCTTGTAGGAGCTCCGCCACGGCCCTTTTTCTCATTTTTGTCAAATTTCCCCTGCAAATCTATCCCTGTATCCACCATCTTTTCCTCTATGACAAGGCCGCAGTCGTTGCAGATGATTTCTCCCAGATGGGGGTCATAGGTGAGGTGTATGCTTCCGCATTCAGGGCATTTTTTTATGAAGGCCATTTTAAAAAGGTTTAGAGTTTATTTCGGCAGTGTTTATAAACTTTATGGTTTTATAAATCTTTCTGTGCTTTCCGTCGGAAAAAATAGGAGAATTCCTTATTCTACCAGAACACCGTTAACCATGCCTTCCTGGGAAGGCCTGTTCGTGATTCTTACTTTTCCTCTTTCTGTCTGGACTATTGTCCCTTTGCTGAGAATATTCTGCCTTGCCAGGAACCTGTTCGAGGGAGTCTCGAGCACGTTTCTTATTTCCAGTTTTTGAACCTTGTTCCCAACTTTTACATTTATAATATTTGTCCTTAACAAAAAGGTCTTTTTTCCTCCGCCCATGATTTTTTTATCCTTTCTTTTCTCCATGCCGAGCCCCACTTCCCTCCTTTGCCCTGGCAGTTCGTGCATTTTCTTCTTCCTTCTTTTTCTGTATCTGCCTCCGGAGATTTTTCTTCCTGTCTTCATTAGAAAAAGGGAGAAAGATAATTTAAATAGGTTTCTCTTTTTTAAATTACTAATTAATTTAACTTATATCACTAATCACAAATATGTTAAAAGACTGCTTTGAATTATTCCATAAAACATTTCTTGCATGCACATAGAAATGTTTATAAACAAACTTTGCAGAAAATAAATATGATTAAGCTGGCGTGATTTATCTCACGTGGTTGCTTATTAAAACAAAAAATGGTTAATGGAATTGAAAGGCCTTTGGATTTGCTGAATAATTCTAAAGGGAAAGAAGTGCTCGTTCACCTGAAAGGAGACAAGCAATTCGTAGGAACTTTACTGGCTTTTGACATACACATAAACCTTGTCCTCGACAACATAAAGGAAATGGAAGGCGGCCAGATTAAGAAAAATCTCGGCCTTACATTCTTGAGGGGAGACACGATAATCTTCATATCCCCTGCTTCTACAGCACTAAGAAAGGAATGAATTTATAATTTTTAAATAAGAGAAGCTTCAAATTTAGTAATAATCCTTAGTTTAAGTTATTATATCACATTAACAATTTCTCCTCAGTTAGCTTTATTAATTAATTCTTCCTTTGTCTTTCATGGCTGAAAAAATAAAAATTATTTTCCTGGGAACGAGCGACTCTATTCCGAGCGCAAAAAGGAACCACCCTGCATTTTTGCTTACATACCAAGGAGAAAATATCTTGGTTGACTGCGGCGAGGGAACGCAGAGGCAGTTCAGAAAAGCAGCCCTGAACCCAGGAAAAATTACCAGAATTCTGATAACCCACTGGCATACAGACCATATCCTCGGGATTCCTGGCCTTTTGAAAACCTTGGCTTTGAGCGGATACAACAAAACCCTCAATATTTACGGGCCCAGGGGAACAAGATTTATGATGGGAGAATTACTGAAACTTTTTGCCTTTAGGGAAAGTTTTCCGATTGAGATTCATGAAGTTTCCGGAAAATTTTTTGAGAACAGAGATTTTTATCTGGAAGCAGAAACCATGCGCCATGGAACTCCATGCAACGCCTATTCTTTTGTTAAAAAGGGGCAGATAAAAATAGACAAGCATAAACTTAAAATTCACAAGATAATGGAAGGGCCTCATCTGAAGGGGCTCAAAGCTGGAAAAAATATCACTTATAACGGAAAAAAATATCTTGCTAAGAATCTGACATTTGCTGAAAGAGCGAAAAAAATTTCCTTTGTTTTGGACACAGAGGTAAACGAAAAAATAGCAAGGTTTGTCAAAGATTCAGATGCCTTTGTGTGCGAAGCCTCTTATACAGACGAGCTGAGAGATCTTGCAAAGAGGCACCATCATCTGACTGCAAGACAGGCAGCCCAGGCAGCAAAAAATGCTAAAGTCGGGAAACTGTTTCTAGTGCACATAAGCCAGAGATATGGGGGAAATCTCGGAAGGATTTTAAATGAGGCGAAGAAAATCTTCAGGAATTCTGTAATCCCAAACGACTTGGATGCCGTTGAAATTTAAAATTTGACAAAGCTTTTAAATAGAATTCTTTCTTATTTTTACAAAGACGCCCCTGTAGCTCAGCCTGGATAGAGCATCAGGTTTCTAACCTGAGTGTCGCAGGTTCAAATCCTGCCGGGGGCATGCGGAGGTGGCACAGCGGTTACTGCATTCGGCTGCAGCCCGAATTTTCCCGGGTTCGAATCCCGGCCTCCGCTTTTTTTGAAAAAGAATTTTGATATCATAAAATTTAAAGCTTACCTGCCTTTTGATAAGAAGCCCGAAATGAAAATCCATACAAAATATCTTACAATAAATACCAAGACCAGAATTGATTTTGTGAATATTACCGATGATGTGAGGAAGGCTGTTCAGGAGTCGGGAATCAAGGAAGGCATTGCACTCGTGAATACCATGCATATAACTTCCTCTGTTTTCATCAATGACAATGAGCCCGGTTTATTGCAGGATTTCAGGAAATGGCTTGAAAAACTCGCTCCGATGTACTTAGACAAAAGATACATGCATAACATTACAGGCGAAGACAATGCCTATTCACATTTATGGAGAACAATAATGGGAAGAGAAACCACAATTGCAATTACAAAAAACAATCTCGATTTTGGACCCTTTGAGTCAATCTTTTATGCAGAGTTTGACGGTATGCGTGATAAAAGGGTGTTAGTTAAGATAATTGGAGAATAAAGCATATCTCAAAAAATTTCAATGAGAAGAACCTTAAAACCATCTCTATTCGAAGATTATATTAAACCCCGAAAAAGTTTTTAAACCCGAAATCCCTAAAAAAGAGATGAGAAGAGAGGTAAGTGTTTCTGTATTTGCCATTCTTATCGTTGCCGCGGCAATTCTTACTGTTTATTATCTCAATGTTGGACCAACAGGATTTGCAGTCTTTGATCAAAATACCCAAACATCATTCGATGAGGGAGTTTATGCAAATGTTGCATATGATTCTAATGCTAGCGCTGTTGTTCTTGATATCAATCAAACTTCTGGGGACTATACTTCAAAAATTTTTGATGGCGGTTCCGGAGCCACATGGAACAGTTTGGTTTCGCAGGGAAGCGGTGTTACATTTGAGGTTAGAAATTGTACAGCTGCAGATTGCTCTGATACTAATTTTACCAGTGTCAGTGATTTAAATAACTTAAACTTAACTGGAAGATATTTCCAGTACAGATCTTCTTTCGATTCTGTCAATGACACTTTAGCAAGTGTTACAGTTGATTATACTGTTCCTGCCGTAGAACCAACTGTCTCTGTTTCTATATCTGAACCTTCAGGAGAAAAAACTTCTCTTTCAGCACTTCCTCTAGTATTCACAATCACAGGCGGAACAGGAGCCAATCTTACCTGCTCGTACGATATCAATTATGCAGGCGGTGTGCTTGTAGCAAATACTGGTATTACTTGTTCAACTGGTGCAAATACAAATTCCTTTGATCTTGCAGATAAAGGCGGAGATAACACTCTTACTGTATATGTCAGCGATACTTCAGGAAATGCCTCTGCCTCTTCGGGATTTTCAGTGAGTGTTTCTGAAGAAGAAGAGACGACAACAGACGAAGAGGAAGAAGTAACAGAAGAAATTCCTGTTGAAGAAACCCCCACCGTTACCCAAGTTTCTTTGGGAGCGATTCAGTCACAAGATGTAAATCAGGGGGGCTCAAGCCAATTGACGGTTTCTGTGCAGAATACAGGGACAGTTCCATTAACTTCCTGCACACTTACCGGGGATGATTCTGGATGGTTCAGCATTACC
This sequence comes from Candidatus Nanoarchaeia archaeon, assembly GCA_035282925.1. Lineage (GTDB taxonomy): Archaea > Nanobdellota > Nanobdellia > Pacearchaeales > GW2011-AR1 > ASMP01. The sequence goes on along the minus strand of DATEUW010000019.1, from coordinate 19,276 downwards.
GGAGGCGCAATAAATATTAATGCAGGAGAGGGGTCAACCTATTCTTTTTCAATCAATATACCTGAAGATGCAGGTGTTGAAGCCCATACTCTTGGATTGTCTGTTGACTGCGCTGAAACAACTACAAGTCAATCATTTACAGTCAATGTCCTGCAGAAAAAGCTTGACTTCAACATAACCAATGTTCAGAGAACCAGGGAAGACAGGGTAAGGGTCGATTATTCTCTCACAGAACTTGCAGGAGCAGACCAGGATGTGCAAATATTCTTTACCATAGCAGATGCTTCTGGCTTACAGGTAGCAAATGCTTCTCAAAACAGCAGTGTTGATGCAAACGAGACAGACGACTTCAGGGCAAATATCCCGATAAACGAATCCCTTGAAGGAAACCTGACCTTGTCTGCAGCGTTCAACTCCCAGGTTTACTCGAGTTCTGTCCTTGAGCCGATAACTCTCGGAGCTCCTATAGGTGGTTTTGCTATCTTTGAAGGTGTTGGAGGAGCAGGCGGCTTAATAATTCTTATTGTGGTTGTCCTGGTTTTGGTAGCAGTATTCTTTATTGCCAGAAAGATGAGAGAGTCTGGAAAAACTCTTTCTGATTTATTCCACAATCAGTGATTTATTCTCCGTAGTGCCTACAAAAGATTTAAATATACAAATGTAGTGGGCAATTCAATGGCGTTTATTGTTAAGAAAAAAATTCATAGTAGAGGGTACTATTATCTCAATGAGAACAGAAGGGTGGATGGCAAGGTAAAAACAAAGACCCTCGCTTACCTTGGAAAGAGCAAAAAAGAGGCTGAAAGAAAAGCCAAGGAAATTTTAGATAAAAGGAGCAAGCTTGTTAAAAAAGAAATAAAAAAGGATTTTTTAGACAAAAAAGAAGTTGTAGAATTGTCCGGCATTAAAAAACCTACAGAGATTTCTATAGAAGAGCTTGCCGCTTTCTGTAAGAGGAAAGGATTTGTTTTCAGGTCAAGTGAAATTTACGGGGGATTTGCCGGATTCTGGGACTTTGGGCCTTTAGGTGCGGAGCTGTTTAAGAATATTAAAGATGATTTTTGGAGATTTTTTGTTACAGAAAGAAATGATATGGTTGGAATTGAGGCTTCAATAATTAGTCATCCTCAAACTTGGAAGGCTTCAGGACATCTAGAAAGTTTTTCAGATGTGGCGGTCATTTGTAAAAAATGCAATAATTCTACAAAGTTAGACAAGTCAGAATTGGGAAAAGTTAAATGCGAAAAGTGTGGTGGAGATTATGAAGTGCAAGGTGAATTCAATTTATTATTTAAGACAAATGTTGGTGCTTTAGAGGCTAACGAGGCTTATTTGAGGGGTGAAACTGCACAGGCGATGTTTATGGATTTTAGACTCATTCAAGAAACAAGCAGAAAACAATTGCCTTTTGGAATAGCTCAAATTGGAAGATGCTTCAGAAATGAGATTGCTCCAAGAGATTTTTTATTCAGAAGCAGGGAGTTTACAATCGGAGAGTTTGAGTTTTTTATTCATCCCGAAGAAAAAAATTCCAAATTATTTGATAATGATCACAAAAATGTAAAATTAAGATTGACAGATGCCCAGACGCAAGAAAAAGGCAAAGAGACATTAAGAGAGACAACCATTGGGGAGATGGTAAGGGAAAATAAACTTGATGAATGGCATGCTTATTGGTTGGCGGAGCAATTAATATGGTTTGAGAGGCTTGGATTGAAAGAAAAGATTAAAGTTAGGGAACATATGAAGAGCGAACTTTCACATTATTCTTCAGCTACATTCGATATTGATTATGAGTATCCTTTTGGCAGCAAGGAGTTGGCAGGGAATGCTAATCGTGGTCAGTATGATTTAACCCAGCATATAAAAGAATCTAAAGAAAATCTGGAGATTTTTGATGAGAAGACTAAAAAGAAAATTATTCCAAGGGTAATAGAACCGACTTTTGGGATGGAAAGAGTATTTTTAGCATTGCTTACAAGGGGTTACGAATACGATAAGGCAAGGGATAATGTTGTATTGAAATTGCCACCATTTTTGGCCCCTGTAAAGGCGGCTGTGTTCCCTATTGTCAAAGGATCTAAATTTGAGAAGATTGCAGAAAAGATTGTCAGAGATTTAAAACAGGAATTTAACGTGCTTTATGACAAATCAGGAAGCATAGGAAGAAGATACTCCAGGAACGACGAGATAGGAACCCCTTTTTGCATAACAATTGATGGCGATTCTCTTAAAAAAGAAGATGTAACGATAAGAGAAAGGGACACAAGAAAACAGATAAGAGTTAAAATTTCAAATATTAAGGAAACTCTGAGAGGAATAATAAATGGCGAAGTCCTCTTCGATAAGGCCGGAAAACCATTCAATTTTTAAATAATGTTTTTTTAATTAAAAAATGAAAGACTGCATTTTCTGCAAGATAGCCGCGGGGCAAATTCCTGTTCACAAAATTTATAAAAACAAGGATTTTATTTCTTTTTTAGATGCCCATCCTGTTGGAGAAGGCCACACATTGGTTGTTTCCAAGAAACATTTTGATTCAATGATGGATTTGAATAAAGAAGTCGCTAAAGGATATATATCTGCAGTCAAGGATACTGCAAAAATTTTAATGAAAAAATACAAGGCAGATGGTTTTAATACTGTTATTAACACTGGAGAGTCTGCGGGACAAGTGATAAAACATATTCACTTTCATATTCTACCAAGAAAAAAAGGGGACAATAAGCGAGGGATTTTTATTGGTTAATTTTTACGGAAAAATGGCTGCACCAAGAGTCGAACTTGGGACCTCCTGCTCATGAGACAGGCGTTCTACCGCTGAACTATGCAGCCGAAATTAAAAAAGATAACTGATTTAAAAGTCTTGGGGTAAAAGATTTGGAGTAAAAGGTAAAAGTCTTGGTGTAAGAAAAAATCACTTCTGTTTTTCTTTTCTGTTCAGCCTGGACAAATATCCCGCAATCTGGTTCCTTATCTTCTTGCTCGGCATTGTATTTCCGAGAATTCTCTTATTTCTCTCAAAATCTTCGCTGAATTTTATACCCCTTTTTACGAGTTCTTCTGCAGATCTCTTTATCAGTTTTGATTTTATCTTTCCCATATTTTATTTTTAAAATAACTCTCCTTTTAAAGATTCTTATTTGACCTTTTTTATTGAGGAAAGGCCTTTTAGAGCCTCTATGAGGCTATCAATCTTTTTCAAAGGCCCTCCGAGCCCGAGAACAATATAGGGAAGGTTTTCCTTGGAAGCCTTTTTTGATGCCTTTATTATATCATCCCCGCTAATCTTATTTTTATTATATGCCACGAGAAGCTTTTCCTCCCCTTTATCCACGATTCTCAGAATTATTTCTCTTCTTCCAGAAGTTTTTGTATCGAGCAAATCCATGGAATTTGCAGAGAGGAATTCTTTTACGCTGTTGAGGAATTCGTTTTCTTTACCAGGGGTTCTCCTCTTGTAAGATTTTCTTTTTTTTGGCTTTGTTTCAGGTTCTTCTTTACTCTCTTTACTGAAAATATCCAAAGGTTTCTGTGTTTCTTTTTCAGCAACCGCAAGAACCGGTTTCTTTACTTCTATTTCTAAAAGTTTTTCTGGTTTCTTCTCTGTAATCTTGAATTCAGATTCAGGAACCAAAAAATACCTCCATATTATCTCTTCTCCAGACTTGAAAGGGAGAGCAAAATCCCTTATCTCTCTCAAAGCCACCCGGATTGCGGGGTTCTGTGCAGAATCACGGAGAAATTTCTTTTCCTTTAGAAGCAGGAAAGCTTCCTTTTCCTTGCTCCTGAGATGCTGGAAGAACTTTTCTAAGGATGGCTCTTGTCCAACGAGAAAATAGAGAGGCGAGCTGCCGACCCTCATATGGCTTATCTTGACCTTTTTTTCTGAAACGAGTTCCCCAAGAAAGGCTGAGGAAAAAAGGATGCTGGATTTTATTTCTCCTGCTATGTGGACAGGAAGGCTTGGTCCTTTGGATTTTAAGGTAGAAATTATCCTTTCTTTTATTTCATCCGGGTTTTGCATCATTCTTTGAGAAAAGCTGAGAGGGTTATAAATTTTCTTGTGGTTCAGGGCTTTGCCCACCTTACTTCATAATAACTGACATCCCCTTCTTCATCCACTATCGCCAAAAGCAGATTTTTCTTTGTCGAATGGGCAACACGATTTTTTGCAGAAAACTCGTGCCATGTGAATTTTCCCGATTCGTGGTCGCAGAATACTATCCATTTGGCATGTTTCTCTCCTGGCTTGGAGCCACGTTCATAAATCCTGAAATCTGCCCCGAACTTCAGCGCTGTTTTTACCACATATCCTTTTTCCCTTAGATCCTTAAAGACAGGGTATTTTATGTGGATTCTTCTGTCAGAGGAATAAGCCTTTTTCATTAGTTCTCTGAAAGGCAACACTTTCTTTTCTCGGAATACCTTCAGCTTCCCTTTTTCTGCTAAAAATAAAGCCTCTGGCAAAGAATATTGGATTTTTTCCCCAACAGGCTCTCCAAAATGGCTTTTCCTGTAGAGTGAAAAGGCGTCCTGGGAATTGCTGGATATTGAAGCCCCCATGATATGGGCCTGAATTTTTTCCATTTCCTTTAAAGTTAAAGATAATATTTAAAAGTTGCTGAGCTGTTCTGTATTATCATGGCAATAACAAAACACGATTTCAGGGAAATAGAAAAAAAATGGCAGAAAAAATGGGAGGAAAAAGGAATTTTTAAGGCAAGAGAAAAAAGGGGGAAGAAAAAGTTTTATTGTCTGGAGATGTACCCTTATCCCTCTGGTTCTGGATTGCATATGGGGCATGCTTTCAATTACACAGTTGGGGATATTTTTGCAAGAATGAAAAGGATGCAGGGTTTCAATGTCCTCTATCCTATGGGTTATGATTCGTTCGGACTTCCTGCAGAAAATGCCGCGATTGAGAAAGGAATCCACCCTAAAAAATATACAGAAAGTGCGATTAATAATTTCATAAAACAGCAGAAGAATCTTGGATTGAGCTATGATTGGTCCCGTGTTATTTTTACACATAAACCAGAATATTACAGATGGAATCAGTTTTTTTTCCTGAAATTCCTGGAGAAGGGACTGGCCTACAGAAAAAAGGCTCCTGTCAATTGGTGTCCAAAATGTGGCACTGTTTTGGCAAATGAGCAGGTTCATTCCGGAAGATGCTGGAGGCATCCCGAAACAGAAGTCGAAGTAAGGCATCTTGAACAATGGTTTGTCAAGACGACGAAATATTCAGAGGAACTTCTCGATAAAATTGATTCTTTGCAATGGCCTTTGAGAATTAAGACGATGCAGAAAAACTGGATAGGAAAGAGCTACGGAACAGGAATTGATTTTGATATAAATGGAAAAAAATGGCCAATATTCACGACGAGGCCGGACACCCTTTTTGGAGCCACATTCATGGTTATCTCTTCGTATCATCCAAGACTTTTTGAGCTGGTGACTGAAAAACAAAAAAAACAAGTCGATGAATTTCTCAAAAGAATAAAATCTGTGAGCGAAAAAGAGCTGGAAGAGCTTGGAAAAGAGGGGGTTTTTACAGGCTCTTATGCAGTCAATCCCATGAATGGGGAAAAAATCCCGGTTTATGCAGGAAATTTTGTCCTTGCAGACTACGGCTCGGGAATGGTCATGGCTGTTCCTGCCCATGATCAGAGGGATTTTGAGTTTGCGAAGAAATACAGACTTCCTATCAAAGTTGTTATTCAATCTAAAGGAGGAAAAATGCCTTTAGGACAAGCTTACGAAGGTTCTGGAATTTTAATTAATTCAGGATTTTTTAATGGCCTTTTTTCAGAAGAAGCAAAAGAAAAAGTCACAAAGGCATTGGAATCAAAAAGGAATGGTCGCAGGAAGATACAGTACAAGTTCAGAGACTGGCTTGTTTCAAGGCAGAGATACTGGGGAACACCAATTCCCATCATATATTGTGATTCTTGCGGCATTGTTCCTGTTCCGGAGAAAGATTTACCTGTAAAGCTTCCTGAAAAAGTTAAATTCGGAAAAGGGAATCCGCTTGAGGAAAACAAAAAGTTCATAAATGTGAAATGTCCGAGGTGTAAAGGAAAGGCCAGAAGAGAAACAGACACCATGGACACCTTTTTTGACAGCTCTTGGTATTATCTGAGATACCTAGACAATAAAAATCCTAAAAAGCCCTTTGACCTGAAGAAAGCAGGTTACTGGATGCCGGTTGACCAGTATATAGGGGGGGCAGAGCATGCAACGATGCACCTCATCTATGCCAGATTCTTCACAAAAGCGCTTCGTGACCTTGGATTTTTAAAATTTGACGAGCCATTCTTAAGGCTTTTCAATCAGGGGATGCTTCATGGGGAAGATGGATTTGTAATGTCAAAATCGAGAGGAAACGATGTTTTGCCTGAAAAAGTTTCTGAAAAATACGGGATAGATACTGCCAGGCTTTTCCTCGTTTCCATAGCCTCTACCGATAAAGATATTCAATGGGGTGATAAGGGAGTAGAAGGAAGCCTAAGATTTATCAACAAAGTCATGGATTATTTTTCAAAGGTAAAATTTGTAAAATCTGACGCAAGAACAGAAAGCAAACTGAATAAAACAATTAAAGAGGTCACATCAGATATAGAAAATTTCCAATATAATCTTGCGACAATCAAAATAAGAGAACTTTTTGGCTATCTGGAAAGAGGTGCTGATAAAAAAACAGCTGAGACTTTTTTGAAACTGCTTTCGCCGTTCTGCCCGCACATTGCAGAAGAACTCTGGCACAAGCTCGGAAATAAAACCTTTCTGAGTCTGGAAAAATGGCCCGCCCATGATTCTAAAAAGATAAACGAGCAATTTGAGAAAGAAGAAAAAGCCGTGGATGAAATAATCAGCGACGTGAGCAATGTTGTTAATATAATCATGGAAAAAGGACGCAAGGTCAGCAAATTATACATTTACACTCTTCCTAATGAGATAGAAATTTACACCGGCAACCTTGACATGATAGAAAAAAGAACCAATCTTGATGCGAAAGTTTACTCTGTTGCAGATAAGGGCAAATATGACCCGGAAAATAAATCCAGGAAAGTAAAGCCGGGAAAGCCGGGAATATATTTGGAGTAAAATGCACAGAAAATTAAAAAAAGAGAAATTGGTTTACTGGCCTGAAAAAAACGAATTTTTTCTGTCCCTGGCTTTATTTCTCATCTTCTTGACTTTGATTGTTCTGCTTTTTAAAACTCCTGCAATCCAAGTACAAGGAAAGGTACAGACATGCGGGGATTCTAGTTTTTATGGCATCTGCTCTGTCGTAAAGCCCTATTACTGCGAGCAGGGAATTTTAATTGAGAAAGCCTCTGTATGCGGCTGTCTGGAATCCATGGAAAGACTCGGCGATTCTTGCATCACTGATTTCCAGACACAGCCAGAAAAAATAATTTTAAAATACATCACTAATGGAGAGGAAAAAACTTTGGATTTCACAGTTTACAGAGGCTTGGCAGATTACCTTTCAGCCTTGCCTCAAGGAATATCTTATGCAGAAGGAGAAAAGCCACTGAGAGCTGACTTCAGCTTCAAAAAAATAAATGAAGAAGAGCAGAGAAGGCTTCTTTTGCCTTTGGTCATCGAGATACAGAATTTAGCCCCTGACGACAAAGTTGAGCAGGCAAGAATAGCGATAAGCCTTGTACAGAATATACAATATGGATTTTCGGATAAAACCTATGACTTTTTCGGAAACACAGTGAATTATTCGAGATATCCTTATGAAGTATTATATGAAAGCCAGGGAATATGCGGAGAAAAATCAGAGCTTCTCGCATTTTTGCTCAGGAAAATAGGATACGGGGTTGTTCTGTTTTATAATCAGAAAGAGAATCACGAATCCCTGGGAATAAAATGCCCTGTCGAAGAGAGTTACAGGGGAACAGGATACTGCTTTGTGGAAACAACAGGGCCTTCGATAATCACAGACGATTCCATAGAATATGTTGGCGGCATAACCTTGGATTCCGAGCCAGAGGTAATTTTCATATCTGACGGGGAAAGCCTGCCCGAGAACCTTCCAGAATATGAAGATGCAGAAACAATGAAGAGGATAAGACAGGGAAAATTTGTATTATTCAAAAATTTAAAACTCGAATATCTCAAAGCAAGATATGGTTTAGTGGAAGAATATAATCCTGCCTAATTCGATTAACCTACAAGAACAGCTTTTATCCTCCTTATTCCTGCTGCGCTGGATTCTTCCTTAATTATCTTGAATTTACCGATTTCCCTCGTGTTCTTCACATGGGGACCTGTACAAATCTCTTTTGAGAAATTTCCGATTGAATAAATAGAAACAATTTCAGGGTATTTTGCACCGAATTCAGACTGGGCTCCTATTGACAAAGCTTTCTTCAATGGCATCTCTTCGCGGGAAACCTTTAACCCGAGATTTATTTGCTTATTAACAAGATTTTCAACTTCTTCTATCTCTTCTTGAGTAAGTTTTCTCGGAAAACTGAAATCAAATCTCAGCCTTTCAGGGGTTATGTTGGAACCGCGCTGTTTTACTTCATGGCCAATAACTCTTCTCAATGCCTCGTTCAGTAAGTGGGTTGCTGTATGAAGCCTTATTGTTTTCTCTGAATGATCTGCCAAGCCGGATTTGAACACTCCAGAGGAAGATGTACGGGAAAGTTCTTGGTGTTTTTTTAGTTCTGTTTCAAGTTCTTTTTTATTAATTTTAATTTTTCTTTCTTTGGCAATTTCTTCAGTTAACTCTATTGGAAAACCGTAACTTTGATACAACAAAAAGGCATCTTTTCCTAATAACATTTTGTTATTAGCTAGTTTGTTGAATATTAACAGACCATTATCTAAAGTTTGATTGAATTTATTCTCTTCATTTTTTAATGTTGCCTTAATCCAGACTATATATTTCTTTAGTTCTTTATAATCATCATAAATCTCGAAAACCGGTTCTGCAACTCTTTCTGTGAAATTTTGCAATCCTAATTTTTTTCCATGGATAATCGCTCTTCTAATAATTCTTCTTAAAACATAAGGTCGTCCAGCATTTCCAGTAACAACTCCATCAGCAATAATAAAAACAGCTGCTTTAACATGGTCAGCAATTATCCTCATTGCTTTTTCATTGCCATTGTATTTTTTTCCAGAGAGTTTTTCAATTCTCTCTATGATTGGCTTCCAGGCATCTGTCATATAGTTGTCATTAAGTCCATTAAGAATTGCTAATGTTCGCTCAATACCCATACCCGTATCAACGTTTTTTTGCTTTAGTGGGACAAAATAATACAATTTTTTTCCAATAAATTTCTTGATTTGGTTTGGGTTTTTGTATTGAACTGAAATAATACCTAATTTCTGAGCAGTTTCGACATTCTTTTTATCATGATCAAAATATATCACTTCCTTTGGTACGAGTTTGAATCTTTTTAATAAAGTCTTAAAATATTCTGGATTATCTTTTTTTATTCCTTTTTCTTCTAATGAAAAAGCTTCCCAATTTGTATCTCGAGTCTGGTCGTAATTTTTTACCAGATTATATCCTTTTTCTCTAAAACCATTAACAACTAACACGGTGTGTGTATTAAGACTATTTATTAATTCTAATAACTCCTTATTAAGGTTAAAATTTCCATCATAAAGACAATACATCCCATCAACTAAAATAAGCCTTTTATCTTTTTTATATTCCATGAAAACATCATTCCAGATTTCAATTCCGTTTACGAATATCTCTGTGTCAGGACCGCAAGGCCCTGTTTTTCCAGCAGGTCCCCACCAGTTTTCCTCTTTTCCGAGGAATTTTATTTTTTTAATGCCAAGAGATTTCCAAGCCTTTTCCGATTCAACATCTTTGGGTGCATCTTTGTCTCCTACAAAACAAGTCACAGCAATTCTGCTTTTATCAATACCAAGCCATTTTTTTGATGTCAAAAATTCATAGCTAAATTCAATCGCTTCTTTTTTCCAGTAATCTCCAAGGCTCCAGTTCCCCAACATCTCAAAAAAAGTATGGTGGAATGCGTCTCCCACTTCATCTATATCAGTTGTTCGAATACAACGTTGCACATTTGCCAGCCTTTTTCCCAAAGGATGTTTTTGCCCCAGCAAATATGGAACCAGGGGGTGCATGCCGGCGGTTGTAAATAAAACAGTTGGGTCGTTCTTTGGTATGAGGGATTCTGAGGGAATTATGGCATGGCCCTTTGATTTAAAAAATTCAAGATACTTTGCAATCAGAGTTTTCCTGGTTATCATATCTTTTAATAGAATCAGGAGTTTTAAAAATTATTTATTAGATCTTTTGCCTCTGTAATTCCGCAAGCCTTCTCTGTATCTCTCTCAACTGGGATTCTATGTCCCCCTGCTCTCTGGTTGTGCTTTTTGTTTTCCCAAGGTGCTCTTCCATAACCTGCTCCCTTTTCATTATTCTTGGCATTTTCGGATTTGGAAGAAGGCTTTGCAACTTTTTTATGCTTGATTTTGCCTCTTTCATTTTTCCGTATAATCTTGCTTTAAGCCCGAGTTCTTCCATTCTTATTTCCCTGTATCTTGCTATTTTTTTCGCAATATTCAGGGAACCCAGCTCTGAAGAAAGAATGCTTCTTCTGGCTTTCAAAGCCTCCATGTAATCCAGCTTTATGTGTATGACATTTTCAGAAGGCATCATTTTAACTTACACCTTGGAGAAGATATCTCTTCCCATCTTTTCAATTTCCATTTTCATCCTTTTTAATTCATTTTCCCAGGAATGCAGCTCTGCCTCTTCCCTTTCCTTTAACTTCCTGGTTTCTGCCAAAACTCCCTCTATTTCAGACAGCTGGTTTTTTATCCCCTCAAAAAGCTTCAGCCCTTCCTCAAACCTATCTATCCTTACAAACACAGGCTCTGCCTCTTGCCTAAAACTCCCTCTCAGTCTTCCCGTGCTCTCAGGCCTTTCTTCCACATCCTCCATTTCTTCTGCAAAAGGCTTCCTCAGAGGCTCCCGCATCATTCTCATCTCATCACCAGAGAATTCGTCTGCGTAGAAATCCTCTCCACCTCTTCCCCCAGAAACCGCATCTTTGATGCTATCACGGGAAAATTTCTTTCCGATAGAATTTGAAGGGAAGCTCGGAAGCTGATGAATTGTCCTATCCCCCATAGACCCCAGGTCAGGGAACTCAGGAAGTCTTGGAAGTCTGGGCAATGCCGGAATCTCGGTTTCACTCTTTTTTTCTTTTTTCCCAAAAAGCCCCATTTTTAATCTATATATATTTTGTGATATATATAAAATACAATACAGGTTTAAAAACTTATTTGCCTTATTTACCGAGACTGGAATGAACTACGTATAGTTTAACAAAAGTTAACCGAAAGGTATTTATTTGAACCTAATTTCATGATAAAATGCTAAAAAATCTGCTGAAAGAAGTAATCTCCCTCGTTGCCGGAAAACAGGCCGAGGACATAATAAATATCCTCGACACACAAAAATATATCAACGAATTCGTAATAGCCAAAAAATTGAGCCTGACCATAAATCAGGCAAGAAATATCCTGTATAAAATCTCTGACCATGGCTTGGTTTCTTCTATAAGAAAAAAAGATAAGAGAAAAGGATGGTACACCTATTTCTGGAGGATAGAAATTCTGAAATCTCTGGAATTTCTCAAGGAAAATTTGCTAAAGAAGATAGAAAATACAGAACACCAGATAAGGAGCAGGGAGACAAAAAGGTTCTATGTCTGTCCGAGATGCCATATAGAACTCAGCGAAGAAAATGCCCTGATCAATAACTTCACCTGCAGTGAATGCGGCTCCATATTGGTCCTTAAGGACAACACCAAATTAATAAGGGATTTAAGAAAAAATAAGGAAAGACTTGAAAGGGATTTAAAGGTGGTTATGGAAGAGATATCGAAGGAAAAGGAGAAGGAGGGAAAAAAGAAGGCAAAAGAGATAAAAAGGGAAGAGAGAAAAACAAAAAGAAAGAAAAAAGCAAAGGCTTCCAAGTTCCCCAAAGGAAAAAGAGAAAAAACAGGGGCAAAATCCAAAAAAATTAAAAAAACAAAGAAAGTAGTAGCTAAAAAGAAAAAAATAAAAAAGAAGGTCAGCAAAAAAGGGAACAAAGCAAAAAGTTCTAAAACTAAAAGAAGTTCCAGGAAAAAAAGAAAATAAATGGCCCGATTTTACAGAGTTTCTGAAAGAAGAAGAGGCATCTTCAGCTTCCTCAGCGTGACATCTATTTTAATTTTAATTAATATTTTGGCATTCATACTTTTTTATATCCTTATTGGTACAAAGATCACGCCCCTGGATTTTATTGCTATCAAGCCATCAAATATCCTTCAGGGAAATTATCTGTGGACTTTCATTACTAGCATGTTCATGCATGCGGGATTTTTCCATCTTTTTGTGAACATGCTTTCCCTCCTTTTCATAGGATCCCTCGTTGAAAGGATTCTTGGAAAGAGAAGGTATTTCTGGTTTTATATGATATCCGGGCTTTTAGCTGGCCTGTTGTTTGTTCTTTCTTCCTTTATTTTTCCAAGCGATTTGGATACCTTTGCGGTAGGCGCTTCAGGAGCCCTCTTTGGGCTCGTCGGCTTGCTTGTGCTTCTGACCCCAAATCTCCCTGTTTTTGTGATGTTCATCCCTATTCCTATAAAAATTAAATATGCTGCCCCTGGAATATTAATTTTGTTATGGCTGATATCAATTACCGGAAATGTCCCTATAGGAAACACAGCACATCTTGGGGGATTATTAACAGGGCTTATTTACGGGATTTATCTGAGAAATAAATACCGAAAAAAAATAAATTATCTGAGCAGGCATTTCAGCTGATGAAACGCAAAAACAAAAAAACAAGTTTTTTAAGGGAAAGCTATAAAGAGAGCTTTGATTACATAAGATATTCCAGAAAATTCATCTATTCAATAATAATTATCTTCCTGTTTTTTTCCCTAATAGGATTTTTTGTTCCTATCCCTCCGGCTTTGGAGGCAAGAATTCTTGAGTTTATAGAGGAATTATTGAGAAAAACAGAAGGCCTGTCCCAATTGGAGCTCATTAAATTCATATTTTTTAACAATCTTCAGAGCAGCTTTGTAGGGATGCTCTTTGGGATTATTCTCGGAATATTCCCTGTTCTTTCCACACTGGCAAATGGATATCTTCTCGGATTTGTTGCAGAAAAGACAGTAAAAGAAGGAGGAATTCTTATTCTCTGGAGAATTCTTCCCCACGGGATATTTGAGCTTCCCGCCCTCTTTATTTCCTTAGGGCTCGGATTGAAATTGGGAACCTTTATATTCAAAAAAAATAAGCTGAAAACTCTCGGTGTCTACCTCTTAAAATCAATAAAAGTTTTCTTTTTCATAGTAATTCCCCTTCTCATAATAGCGGCGATAATAGAAGGAATTCTGATTTTTTTATTTTAGGTTAAGAATCATTCCTTTGGCTTCGGAAATCCAGGATTATTCCCTGAGGTCATTTACCCCAAGCAGAATAAGGAGGAGAGCTATCATTATCACAAACCAGAAAACTCCGCCCTTAAGAAAAATCCACGCAGAATGCAGAAAATTCAAATCCTTTCCGAATAAAAACCAGGAATAGGCAGAAGATGCCCAGGCTGTCAATATGGCCCCGACAAGGAGAATCACGCCAGCAAAAAGTTCCAGCCACTTATTCATTTTAATAGGAGAAGGCGCTCATTTAAAAAGATTATGCCTAAAAAATACATATTTTAGAAAACAATTTGAGATAGTTTTATAAATCTGTTATTTTTATGAGAAATATGCATTTAACCAGTTTAACCTTTAAATTTTTTGAAAGCTTGGCTATTCCTGTTTATTAATTATAGTTTTAGTTAAACCTACAACTCCTACTTTTTTTCAATTAAATAAAATCTTAAGATATAAAAAATGGAAAAAACAACTGAAAAAGAAAATCGCCCAAACTCTGCCGAGTTAAAGGAAGAAAGTGAGAAAACTCGTCCTAGCGATGCCGAGTTAAAGGAAGAGACGGCAAGAAAAAACCTATTCAGGGAAGGGGAGGAAATTTCCGGGGTAGTTATCAAAGGTTATGACTTTAGCAAGGGTGTAGATTATAATGAGATCGTCAAGGGCTTTTCAACCAGCGGTTTTCAGGCGAGCAATCTTGCTAAGGCAATTGAAATTATCAACAATATGATAGAAGACGGGGCAATAATTTATCTCGGATATACCTCCAATATGGTTAGTTCTGGAATAAGGGAAACAATAAAGTTCCTCATCCAAAATAAGAAAGTTGATATCTGCGTAACAACAGGCGGCGGCGTTGAAGAAGATATAATAAAATGCCTCGGGGACTTTATTTTGGGAGATTTCGGGGCAAAAGGCTCTGAGCTAAGGAACAGGGCAATAAACAGGATCGGGAATATATTCGTGCCGAATTCACGATATGTAAAATTTGAACAGTTCGTCATGCCTGTTCTTGAAGAGCTCTACCAGGAACAGAAAAAAAGAGGAAAACCGCTTTTGACTTATGATATTGTCTGGAAACTCGGGGAAAAGATCAACGATGAGAGAAGCATCTGCTATTGGGCATGGAAAAATAAAATAAAGATATATTGCCCGACTGTCATGGACGGAAGTCTCGGGGACATGATCTATTTATTCAAGCATAAGAGAGAGGATTTCATCATTGACATCTCTGAAGATACGAAAGAGTTCAACAATTCTACAATAGGGTTGCTCAAATCAGGAGTCATAATTCTTGGAACAGGGGTTGTGAAGCACAGCATTCTCAATGCAAATATGTACCGAAACGGTGCAGATTATGCTGTTTATATTAACAATGCCCATGAGTTTGACGGGAGCGATTCAGGGGCTCTCCCGGAAGAGGCTGTTTCATGGGGCAAACTGGCTCCTGAAAGCCAGAGAGTAAAGGTGTTTGGGGATGCAACTATCCTTTTTCCGATAGTTGTTGCAGAAACCTTCGCGAAAAAGTGATTTATTTAATTTTCTGTAAAATTTATATATCCCTTATGTTATTATTTCTCATGACAGAGGAGAATAAGCAGAATATTGAGTTTTTGGCTGTTTCTGAGGATACAAAAAGAAAAGAAAAAAATCAAAACACAGCAAGTGTAGAAGAAAAAAAAGAGATGGACCCTCTTGAAGTCTTAAAGATGTTTTCTCCAGGAACAGCATTAAGGACAGCCCTCGATGACATTTTGAGGGCGCGAATGGGTGCATTGATAGTCGTTGAAAAAGAAGGCCTTTCAGAAATAGTTGAAGGCGGCTTCCGTGTGAACTGCAGATTCAGCGCACAGAAGCTCGTGGAGCTGGCGAAAATGGACGGTGCCATAATTCTTTCCGAGGACTTAAAAAAGATTTTATATGTAAATACTCTTCTCACGCCGAGTACCAAGATTCCAACGAAAGAAACAGGAACCAGGCACAAGGCAGCGGAAAGAACTGCAAAACAATTCGGGACAATAGTCATTGCCGTCTCCGAAAGAAGAAACAAGATAATCATTTTTTTTAAGGATGAAGGATATTTCCTCGAAAAAACCTCTGAAATCCTAAGAAGGGCTGCAGAAACTCTTCAGATACTTGAAAAACAAAAGGAGATTTTCAATGACCTGATCTCGCATTTAAATGTGCTGGAAATGACCAATCTTACAACGACGAGAGATGTTTGCAGCGTTTTACAGACAATGGAGAATGTAAGGAGAATCTCTGAAAATGTAAAAAGGTATCTCATAGAACTTGGGAAAGAAGGAACCATAGTCAGCATGAGGCTGAAAGAGCTCACGAAAAATCTTGGGAGGGAAAGAGAATTGCTGCTGAAAGATTATTTTGGACAGAGGCATTCAAAAGCAGATGAACTATTAAAAAATATTAATTTTGATTTTTTACTGGAGACTTCCAACATATCCAGGATATTATTCGGGGAGACGAACGATAAGCCGGTTTCTCCGAGGGGGCTTAGAATCTTGAATAAAACAAATCTCCTCGAAAAGGACATAAAAATATTGCTCGATAATTTCGGAAGCCTGGACAAGGCATTCGATTTGGATAAGGAAACCCTTGCAGGCGTATTCAAAAATGAGAATCTCATCAACTCAGTAGTCAGAGATTTAAAAAATTTAAAAGAGAAAATTCTCGTAGGAAAGAGCCTTTAATCATTTTAATAACAAAAATCTTTAACCTGCCTCAAACTTAATCCTTTAATGATTATCATGTTCTTTATCATTAACAATTTTTAAATACTAATTTCCCGAATTAAACAGATGTTGACTAAGAAACAGGTAAAGGAAATAAAGGAGCACCTGGAAAGAGCACAAAACCCGGTTTTTTTATTTGATAATGACCAGGACGGCCTGTGCTCGTTTTTGCTCCTGCAGAGGTGGCTTGGAAGAGGCAAAGGGGTTCCTATAAAATCTTTCCCTGGATTGAATGCAGATTATTTCAGGAAGATTCATGAACTCAAGGCAGATTATATTTTCATTCTTGACAAGCCCATTGTATCAGGGGAATTTTTTAGCGAGGTGGAAAAACATAATATTCCTGTTGTCTGGATAGATCATCACCTTATTGAAAAAGCGCTGATTCCAAGTTTTGTTAATTATTACAATCCCCTATTCAATAAAAAAAAGAGCAACGAGCCTGTAACAGCTCTTTGCTATCAGGTAACTAAAAGGAAAGAAGACATGTGGATTGCCGTTGCTGGCTGCATTTCAGACAGATTTTTGCCAAGATACTATCAAGATTTTCAGAAAAAATATCCTGATTTATCAATCAAAACCAAAGATTCTTACGATGTTCTTTACAAATCTCAGATAGGAAAAGTTATCCAAATTCTTGGTTCAGGACTAAAAGACAGGACTACAAATGTTATAAATATGACAAGATTTTTGATAAAAGCTAGGGATCCTTATGATGTTCTCGAAGAAAATCCAAAAAACCACAGTTTTCACAAGAGATTTAACCAGATAAAAACAATATATGACAAACTGCTTAATAAGGCAATTTCCCTTGAAAAACCTAAAAAAAGACTTCTTTTTTTCCAGTACTCTGGAGATATGAGAATAAGCAGAGACATATCAAACGAATTATGCTATCTTTTCCCGGAAAAAATAGTGGTCATTGTTTATATCAAAGGCACGAAGGCATCTATCTCTATGCGTGGAAAAAACGCAAGGGGAATATTCCTGGAGGCAACCAAGAATCTTGAAAATGCTATAGGTGGCGGCCATGATTCTGCCATCGGCGGCCAGATAAAAACAGAAGATGTCGAAAAATTCAGAAGAAATCTCGAAATGATGATTAATTCATAAAAACAGAAATATATAAAAAGCACTTTTTCGTAAAAAAAACATGGATATTGGGAAGGTTTCCGATTTAGATACTAATTGGGGAAAATCTTACTCAGTATCTGCTATAAAAAACAAAATTAAATACAACAATTCAATTTAATTCAGAGTTCTTTCAGGCCTGAATTGGATTGAATATACTTCTTATTTAATTTACTTCAGGCTCAAGAGAATTTCTGTTTTATTTTTGAATCCGTAAACAAAACAGAAAAATGGAAACAATACAGGAAGCGGCTGAAGAAACCCATGTCGAGAGGGAGCTGAACCTCTTGCTGGAAATAACTTTAAGGATGGAGCACGAACTCACTGTCGCATTATCCTCTGAAGAATAAAATCTCTAAGGCTCAGTAGCTCTTGGCTACATAGACTACGGCATCTGCAAGAGTGTTGCAAATTACGCATTTTCCCGAAGGCCTCTCATTTTTGTCTGCTAAGGTTCCCCTGACCTCGGCACCGATTTCTTTTTCAACATATTCGGCACATTTTTCTCCTTGCTTTTCTGTCGAACAGAAGTTTACTCTGGCTATTTTTCCATTCTTCAATGCCTTCCTGATTTCTTCTTTTGTTTTGCAGTTGACAATTTTTCCCTTCATGTGACCATCTGCTTTTGTCTTCAATCTTCTGTCATAACTATCTCCGAGTTTTCTTATTGAATCCAATTTGCTTAATTGAAGAGTTATTTTTTTCCCAGTATCCCTCGTGAAAAGGGTAAACTTTTTTCCTTTGAGTTCTTTTTCTCCTATCTCTATCCTGAAAGGAACACCCTTCAGCTCCCATTCATGGAATTTCCATCCTGGAGTATAACCTTCTCTGGAATCTTGTTTTGCTGTTATCCCGTGCGCCTTTAACTTTTTCAGTATCTCTTCTCCGTATTTTAAGATTTTAGACTTGTTTTTTATAGTGTATATGGGAATTACAACTGCTTGGATAGGCGAGATTCTGAAAGGCAAGACTAAACCCATATCGTCTCCATGCGTGGAAATTATTGACACAAGAATCCTTGACATTGCAGGACCGTAGGCAGTAGTGTAAAGGTAATCTTCTTTACCTTCCTTTGTCGTGAACTTTGCCCCAAAAACCCGGGAGAATCTCTGCCCCATGAAGTGTGTCGATGGCTGCTGGATGAGTTTTCCGTCAGGCATGAGAACATCTGAACCTATCGTATACTCTGCCCCGGCAAACCTGTCCCAGGAAGGACGCTTCATTGCAAGGAAAGGAATTCCTAACTGTTCATAGAGTATTTTTTTTGTTGTGTCTATGTCTTCTTTTACCTGTGCTTCTGCTTCTTTTTTTGTCGCAAATGCGTCGTGGCACTCTATCCATTGAAATTCCCTGCCCCTCACCAAAGGGCGTGTCGCTTTCGTATCATACCTGAATACAGAGCCTCTCTGATAGAGTTTTAATGGAAGATCTCTGTGGCTTCTCACCCACAGGGCAAACATCGGAGTAAAAACAGTTTCGCTTGTTGGTCTTAAGGCAAGTCTTTCTTCATTCTCCTCTGTTTTCAGCCAAAAAACTTCAGGCGTAAATCCCTGGATATGGCTGGCCTCTTTTTTTAAATTTGATTCCGGAATCACAGAAGGCATTATAACAGGGAGATGCCCCTTCTCCTGCAGCTCTTTTTCAAACATGCCGTATAATTTTTCTATCATGATGGTTCCCCATGGCCTTACCGTAATAAACCCCTTTATACCCAGTCTTAAATCGACAATCTCTGCCTTCTCTATTATCTGGGTGTACCATTCAGAAAAATTCTCTGTTTTTTTTGCTGATAATCCTTCCTGCGTCTTCCTGCCTTCTCTTGTCATTAATAGAATTAGAAAGAATATTTAATAAATGTTTTGAGGGCTAAATTATGGTCTGATTTAAAGCTTCGAGAGCAATGTTGTTCACGGCAGTTTCTATGTAGTCTGATTCAAGGGCAAACCC
>DATEUW010000018.1:0-11315 GCA_035282925.1 Candidatus Nanoarchaeia archaeon | reverse complement strand
GAAACAACTAACGAGACAACTAATGAAACATGTCCCGAACCACCAACATGCCCTGAGAACCAAACTTTAATATTTGGGGATCCACAAAATGGAAGTTGCACTGTTTATAGTTGTGCGTAAAGAAACAAATT
Organism: Candidatus Nanoarchaeia archaeon; assembly: GCA_035282925.1. GTDB lineage: Archaea > Nanobdellota > Nanobdellia > Pacearchaeales > GW2011-AR1 > ASMP01. The sequence goes on along the minus strand of DATEUW010000018.1, from coordinate 11,184 downwards.
ATTAGTGCTTAAATTTATTTATAATATTTATGATTTTATTAGATAAAAGTAATATTTCATTTCAGCCATTAACATTAAAAATTTCACGAGGCACTATTTTTCTTCAATATTTCCGTTTGCTTCTGGAACCTTGATTAAGTCTGTCACAGAATCGCCCGGCTGCAATTTCACGATTCTGACACCCTGCGTTGCTCTTCCCATGACCCTTATATTTTTCAGGCTTGTTCTCAGCACAAGGCCTTTTGCAGTCGTGATTATTATCGAGTCTGTTGGATTTACAGAAACAGTGTTTACAACTTCTCCCGTCTTTGCAGAAACCTTGACGTTTTTCACTCCTTTTCCCGCCCTTGCTGTTTTTCTGTAATCATTAACAAGGGTTCTCTTTCCGTAGCCGTTTTTCGTGATTGTGAGAATTGCCTGGCTTCTCAAAACTTCGAGGCTAACGACTTCGTCATCCTTTTCCAGTTTTATTCCAGTAACTCCGTAGCTCGCCCTTCCCATGCTGCGAACGTCGTCTGAATCAAACCTTATTGCCTGCCCTTTCTTTGTCGCAAGAAGAACTTCCTCGTCTTTCTTGACAATCTGAACATCTATTAAAATGTCTGAATTGTCATTAGGGAGATTAATGGCTTTTATTCCAGAAGCCCTTGGATTTGAAAAATTCCCAAGGGAAGTTTTCTTTACGATTCCTTTCTTTGTTGCCATGAAAAGGAAATCCTCAAACTTATTCACAGAAATGACATTTGCTATGTTTTCATCCTTAAGATTAAGAAGGTTTGCAAGAGCTTTTCCCTTGCTGTATCTTTCCGATTCTGGTATGTCGTATGCTTTCAGCCATAGTACTCTTCCACGGGTCGTGAAAAAAATCAGGTAGTCGTGAGTGGAACAGGTTATCAGCTGCTTCACAAAATCCCCTGTTGCAAGATTGCTTCCAATCATGCCCTTGCCGCCGCGTTTCTGTTCTTTATAGGACTGCACATCCATTCTCTTGCAGTAGCCTTTGTCTGTTATTGTTACAATGACCTCTTTTTTCTGGATTACGTCTTTCTCTGAAATCTCATAGATTCTCTGTAGCACATAGGTTCTTCTTGGATCTCCGTAATTCCTCTTAAGCTCGGAAACCTCTTTGGCAATTATCTTCAAAATTTCAGAAACGTTTCCGAGAATTGTCTGGAACTCTGCTATCTTTTCCTTGAGCTCCTGGTTTTCTTTCTTCAGCTTGTCCTGCTCCAGGGTTGTCAGCTGCTGGAGTTTTGTCTCCAAAACAGCCTGCGCCTGATTCCTTGTGAGTTTAAAATTCTTCGTAAGCCCGTCAGATGCTTCACCGACACTTTTAGACTTCTTGATTAAAGTTATTATTTCATCAATATGTTTCAAAGCTATTAACAAGCCTTCAACGATTTCAAGCCTGTCTTCTGCTTTTTTAAGATCGTATTTCGTTCTGTTGGTTATTATCTTTTTTCTGTAATCCACATACTCTTTCAAAACTTCTTTCAGGTCTAGGATTTTCGGCTGGCCCTTGACCAAAGCAAGGAAATTCACGTTGAAAGAATCCTGAAGCCTCGTATATTTGTAAAGGGAATTTGTAACCATTTTTGGATTAGCCCCTTTTCTCAGTTCTATGACAATTCTTATTTTTCCCTTGGAACTCTCGTCTCTCAGGTCAGAGATATCCCTGAGTTTTTTCTTCTGAATCATGTCTGCAATCTGCTCAACAAGAGAGGATTTATTGAGCATATAGGGAATCTCTGTGATTATGATTGCTTCCTTGCTTCTGATTGTCTCTGTCGCCACTTTTCCTCTTAAAATAAGCTGGCTTTTTCCTGTTTTATACAGTTCAAGCATATCTCCTGAAACATAGCCTCCTGTAGGAAAATCAGGGCCAGTCACTATTGCAGATAATTCCTCAATAGTTATCTCTGGTTTTTTTATGTAGGAAATAATTGCATCGCATACCTCTGTGATGTTATGCGGAGGGATATTTGTAGCCATTCCCACTGCGATTCCGCTCGCTCCATTCAGCATCAATGCAGGAAGTTTTCCTGGTAAGAGATCTGGCTCTTTCAGAGAATTGTCAAAATTCGGAAGGAATTTAACAGTCTCCTTTTCTATGTCCTGGAGTAATTCCGACGATATCGGCATGAGTTTTGCCTCTGTATACCTGTAAGCGGCAGGGGGGTCTCCGTCGATGCTTCCGAAGTTTCCCTGACCGAAAACCAGAGGATATCTCAAGGAAAAGTCCTGGGCCATCCTGACAAGGGCATCATAAACGGCAACATCTCCGTGAGGATGGAATTTACCAATGACATCTCCAACAATCCTTGCCGATTTTTTCGTCTGGCTTCCTGGTTTAAGGCCCATTAAATTCATCGAGTAAAGAATTCTTCTTTGGACAGGCTTCAGCCCGTCTTCAACCGATGGCAGTGCACGGGCAACTATCACAGACATCGCATAATCAAGGTATGCTTTCTTCATCTCTTCAGAGATTTCCGCATTCAGAACACCTTTTTCTACTATTTCGTTATTTTCTGTTTTGTTTTCGTCTGTCATTTTTTATTATTTCCCCTCCATTTTTTCCAGGTGCTCAAGGAACTCGTCTTCTGTAAGCTCTTTCTCTTCTACGTTTCTGCCTTTCCACCTGCATGCCCTGCACTCCCAGCTGTCTGGTTTCTTTCCTTCCTCTCCGACAAGAACAATGGAAACCTCGGTGCTTCCGCATTTCGGGCATTTTTTTACCCTGTAGGTTTTGCCTTGTTTCTTTTTCTTCGGAGCTTTCTCCCCTTTCAAAATCCAGTCAGGTGTTTTTAGTTTTCCCATGGTTAATCTTCTTCTTCTTTCTTTCCTATCTGGGGAAACAACTTATTTTTATATCCGCAGCTTTTGCACTTGTACATTGGCAGGGGATTTCCTTCTTCTGCAGTTATATCAATCTTTGTTGAACTGCACTTTGGGCATGTTATTTTTATTTTCATTTTATTTTTTCACCCCCACTCTTCCGTAATCATCCTCAAGTCTTATAATATCATTTTCATCGACTTTTCCATGGGCTATTTCTTCAAGACTCATCCCTTTGTCCCCAGCCATAATCCTGTGCTTTTCTCCCTTTGAAATATGAAATTTATCCCCTGGTCCGGCGGAAAATAATTTTTCTCCAATCTGCACGCTTCCATTGCCTTGCATTATTTCCCAGTCCTCCTCCCTGTCTATGTGATATTGCAAACTCAGTCTTTTGTTTGGATCGACCTGAATTATTTTTTTCCAATATGATGGTGTTTGTTCTATCACTTCATAGCTTCCCCATGGTTTTTCTGTTTTTCCCATTTTATTTTTTTATATAGGCATAAGCCTTAGTTCCGCTATTTAATTTTACTTCAACTCTTTCATAAAATCCCTTTTCTAATTCTTCATATCTGTCTATCTTTTCTAATTCTTCTTCAGTGATTTTTAATACTAAACCATAAATTTTGCCATTTCCCTGCCTGATTGCCGGATAATATTCATTGTCTATTTTAACTTCTGACAATGTATAATTATCCAAACTATCTTCAGCTGCATCTGGATTTCTGCCTATTACAGACAACTGGACATCCGAGTCTCTTAAAGTGCCGTAAACAAATAATTTTTTCATCAGATATCCAAATTAGCCTCCTTTGCGTTTTCCTGTATGAATACTTTTCTCGCCTGGACATCGTCCCCCATAAGCATCGTGAACACCCTGTCCGCTTCCACGGCATCATCAATGAAAATCTTTTTTATTTTTCTCGTTTTTGGATTCATGGTTGTGTCCCAAAGCTGCTGGGAAGACATTTCTCCGAGTCCCTTGAACCGTGTGACTGCAGCGGAATCAGAGCCGCCGACTTCCTTTTTAAGTTCTTCATCAGAGTAAACATACAGGTCCTTGTTCCCCTTTCTTATCCTGTACAATGGTGGAAGGGCGGCATAAACATGCGAATTCTCTATCAGTTGCGGCATGAACCTGTAGAAAAAGGTCAGCAGCAGGGTCTTTATGTGCTCGCCATCGACATCTGCATCAGACATCAATATTATTTTTCCGTATCTTAAGTTGTTGATGTCAAAATTTTCCCCGACGCCTGTGCCTATTGCTGTTATCAGGTTTGCAATTTCCTCACTGGAAAGTGCCCTGGCTGGGCTGGATTTTTCCACATTTAGGATTTTTCCTTTAAGAGGAAGTATTGCCTGTATGTTTCTATCCCTACCCATTTTTGAACTACCCGCGGCCGATTCTCCCTCAACTATATAAATTTCTGTATCTTCTTTTTTCTTTGAGGAGCAGTCTGCCAGCTTTCCTGGCAATCCTCCAAGGGAGAATGCATTTTTTCTTCTCACTAAATCCTTGGCTTTTCTGGCTGCGATTCTTGCCCTTGCCGATTCCATGGCTTTAGAGGCTATCTTCCTTGCTATCGCGGGATTTTCCTCGAAAAATTCAGAGAGAGCCTGGTTGACTGCAGAATCCACAAAGCCTTTTATTTCAGAGTTTCCGAGCTTTGTCTTTGTCTGGCCCTCAAACTGCGGCTCTTCCATTTTCAGGCTAAGGACAACTGTCAAGCCTTCACGAACATCATCTCCGAGGAGGGACTCGTTCTTCAGAAGGTTCTTATTTTTTGCATAATCGTTGATAGCCCTTGTCAGGGCTGTCTTGAATCCGGAGACATGGGTTCCTCCCTCGACGGTGTTTATGGTATTGACAAATCCGAAAATGTTTTCCTGATAGCTGCTGTTATATTGGATTGCAGCCTCTATGACAGTGTGGTCGACGTCTTTCTTGAAGTAAATTGGCTTATGCAGGGCTTCTTTTGACTTGTTAAGCCATTTCACGAATTCTATCAATCCTCCAGCAGAATAGAACTCTTCTTTTTTGCCCTTTTCCTCGTCTATCAAAGTTATTTTAAGCCCGGGATTGAGAAATGCAATTTCCTGAAACCTGGTTTCCAGAACCTTGTAGTCAAAAGTCGTTGTTGAAAATATTTCCTTATCAGGCCAGAAAGTTATCGTTGTTCCCGTGTCTCCGACTTCTGCTTTTCCTGTTTCTTTTAATTTTGTCTTTGTCTGGCCGCGGGAATATTCCTGGCTATAGGTTTTTCCGTCTCTCTTTACTTCCACAACGAGCTTTTCGGAAAGGGCATTTACGACACTGACTCCAACGCCATGCAAGCCTCCTGAGATGACATATGTTTTTTTGTCAAATTTTCCACCTGCATGCAGTCTTGTCAGGGCGACTTCCACAGCAGGGAGTTTCAGACCAGGATGCATATCAACAGGGATTCCGCGTCCGTCGTCCTCAACAGTGACAGAGCCATTTTTGTTGATAGTTATCACGATTTTCTTGCAATAGCCTGAAAGCGCCTCATCCACAGAGTTATCAACCACCTCATAAACCAAATGGTGCAGGCCGTCTTTGCCTGTTGAACCGATGTACATTGAAGGTCTTTTTCTTACTCCTTCTAAGCCTTCCAGTACCTTGATCTCTGCCGCAGTATACGAGCCTTTTTCAGCCATTTTCCTTGTTTTTATGTTTTCGGGTGCTTGAAAGCGTGTGCTAAAAGTTTATGTTTTTTTTATGAATTTTGGAACAGAAAATCTGTTCTTTTTTCACGGATTCTACACACAAAAAAGTCTTCTTTCCTTTATAAAGTTTTCTGCACTCCAGAACGTTTTATCGTCGGTAAAATCGGAAAATGCCATGATTTTTCCCGTAATCACCGACAAATTTAAAAACGAAGGTTTTATGCTGTTTTAGACTGAAAAACCACTGTTTTTTTCTTAGAAATCCACCTTACTTTTCTGCGCTTCATCAGCATGTTTTTCCTGCATTTTGAAGAGCAGAAATATCTCAGGGTTCCATCGTTTAGAACAAGAGTCAAACCTCTCGGAGGCTCGTACTGTCTCCCGCAATAGCTGCATTTAGGCATTTTAGTTTTTGTAGTTTTTCAAAGTTTAAGTGTAAGTCCCTTTTGTAACTTTGGATTTTATTCTTCTTGCCTCTATTTCTGTCTCCCTCAGCATCAGGTAATCCCCTATTCTCACAGGGCCCTTGACGTTTCTTCTTATGGACCTTCCCTTGTCTCTTCCAGAGGTTACGAGGCATTTGACCTGGGTTATTTCTCCGCGGAAGCCGGTTCTTCCTATAATATCCTCAATGAGAGCAGGAACCGCCTCGGCGGTAAGAATCCTGTCGCTTCCTTTCGAAGCCTGTGATTGCTGTGTCTGTTTGGATTTCTGTTGTTGTTTTGCGCCGCCCATTTTATATTAACAATTTCGCTATTTTCTTACCGGTGATTTTCTCCAGATTAGATATTGCGGTTTCATTTCTGTTTCCATTTAATAAAACAAAAACCCCATCTTTAAGAATGGTATCTGGTATATTCACAATTATCGTTGAGCCACCTACATTGAATACATAAGATTGCGGATGCCCGGGATTCCTGTTTTTGAAATGATAACATTCAATTTCTCTTTCTCTTAACAACTCTACAAGACTTCGTTCAGACATGCCGATTATATTATACTTTCTTGACATTTTATTTTTCTTTCAATGCATTTATGTCTTTTTCAGAATCTCCCGGTTCGATAACAGCCACCGAGGACGCAGACACAGGTATCCCAACTGCAATCCCAAGCTTCTGCTTGCTGTCAACTTCCCTGCAAAGGATTTTCTTTTCCCTGCATAAAACAGGAATGTGCTGGACTATCTCCTTGGGTTCCACATCTGCGGCATAGACAACAAGCTTCGCAGTCCCCCGCTCTATCGCTTTTGTAACTTCGTTCGTCCCTTTTTCAACTTTTCCAGTTTTTCTTGCCTTTTCTATTATTGAATAAATGTCTACCATTTTAATTTTTATACAGGAAGAATAAATCCTCCCATAAGGTCATCGGATAAATATTAAGGCAAAAAATGATTTATAAAGCTTTTGTAAGTTTTTGTAATATAAATTCTTATAAATGATTAATTATAAAAATAATCATGACTGTGATACCGCGGAGTGAGATTGAAGAAAACCTGGTTAAGGGTAGAGATATTGATTGGGGCTATTTCAAAAGTTTAAAGGAGTTAGACAGACAGGATGGGACAGGAAATTATGAAGAGGCCATGTCTGTATTAAAAGATAAGGATTTTGTTTCCTTTACTCCTGACAGGAATTATCTTATTATTAATGGGTTTATATTAGAACCCAAGGTGCGTTCTCATCAGGCATATTTCATAGAAGAACAGATTGCAAAAAGATTCAGGAACACATTTCATCCCAAAGGGCTTGTTGCAAGAGTTATTTCTTAATTTTTCCTTATCTCTGTGTGGCTATGACTTCGTCTGTTCTTTCTCTCGGCTTAATACAAATAAAGATAAATACCATTATTGTCTGAGTTTCTTATGGCTAAAATAAGAGTCCGTCCGATATATCCTGAATTTCCCGAAACATTTTGGAGCTACAAAAAATCCCTTAGAGAATATCTTGGGATAAAAGCAATAATGACACCAACTGGATTGCTAACAGTGATGGCTATGCTCCCAAAAAAAATGTTTGAAGCGCAAAGACTGATAGATTTAAACGTTGAGCCTTTAACAGACGAGCAGATAAAGAATACAGACCTTATATTCACTTCAACGATGATTGTCCAGGAAGACTCGCACAATGAAGTAGTTGATAGAGCCCGCTTTTTCGGAAAAAGGGTTGTGGCTGGGGGCCCTCTTGTTACCACATATCCTGAAAGGACCAGTGCGGATTATATCGTAGCTGGCGAAGCAGAGGTCACTCTCGGGCCATTTCTGGAAGACTTATTAAGGGGGGCAAAAAATGGGCTCTGGACAGAGAAAAATGTGTCTGAAAGAACAAGAGGATTAGTTCAATTAACCAAAGGAGGAAAAGTAGAACTTACTAAGACACCATTACCGAGATGGGATTTAACAGACTTGGGAAATTACTGGGCTGCTGCAGTCCAATTTTCAAGAGGATGCCCATTTAACTGCGATTTCTGTGATATCACAAAACTCTACGGAAAAGAACCAAGAACGAAAACTCCCCATCAGATGATTGAAGAATTTAATGCTCTTTATAACTATGGATATAGGGGGGAAGTTTTCATTGTCGATGACAATTTTATCGGAAACAGAAACAGTGTCAAACAACTCCTACCACACATAGCCGAATGGCAGCAAGAACGAAGATACCCCTTTTCTTTATTCACAGAAGCTAGCATGAACTTGGCTTGGCCCAATAATAGAGACATCTTAGAAGGCATGCAAAAAGCGGGATTTAATCACGTCTTTCTCGGTATAGAATCTGTTGATAATGAAGTTTTGGAAAATATGCAAAAAGGACAAAACACAAAAATGTCCCAACTCGAAGCGGTAATAAGGATACAGCGAGCAGGTTTGGAAGTTTCAGGAGGATTTATCGTTGGAACTGATGGAGAAAAGAAAGGTTCTTTAAAAATGTTGTATGATTTCATTCAGGAAGCAGGGATTGCCGTTCCAATGCCTGGGTTATTAATTGCAGGGAGAGGAACCGACTTATATAAAAGGCTAAAAAGGGAGGGCAGAATCAGGGAAGAAACTCGCGGAAACAACACACACCAATTAGGGTTTAATTTTGAAACAAGAACAGAACTAAGCGAAAAAGAGCTATTAGAAGGATATAAGGAACTTCTCGGTAAATTATTTAATGCAAGAAATTATTACGACAGATGCAGAACTCTCCAGAAAAATCAGGGTCCGCATCACAGAATAGAAAGATCGGCTCTTGAAGGACTTGTAATTCTCGGCAGATCTATAAAAGGGCAACTTTTCGCAGAGGGAGGTTGGGAATACGCAAAATATTTGATTGAAACTGCTTTGAGAAGACCAGACAATTTCACAACAGCAGTCGCTCACGCCATTAAATTTGATCATTTCAGAAACATCACAAGAGCCACATTAGAGGCAGATGATTATATACCACACGCACAAAGTTTATACGTTCAATTCTCTGAAAAAGCAGGAAGAATTATTGCAAGTGGAAAAGGAAATTATCATGAAAAATTAAGGCTAATTTCTAAAGCAGCAGGCAATATTCTTGGCAGGGCTGAGGAAAGATATCAAAGATTACACAGAGATTTCAGAAGAGGGGCAGAAATTGCTCTTGAGGAATTAAAGACAAAAATAGGTGCAACAATAAGCGAATACAAAGTCAGCGCAGCTTAATTTAGCACCAACTACCTCCATTTCACCAAAACATCATCTGTTCTCAATGTTAAATTAACTTTTGCCATATATAAAAATCATGACCGTACCAATGGTTTTTTAATAAAACTATTTTCTTATAACCTAACTTTTTAAAAAGAGATATTGCTTCTTTATTATTCGTCCTAGAATCAAACCATATTTTATGGGCTTCTCTCTTCTTGGCCACTTTTTCCGTATATCTAAAAAGCTCAAGAGAAACTTTTTTCTTCCTAAATTCTCTTAAAACTCCTATCCAGTCTACCCAAAAAGTTCCTGCATAAAAGTATCCAGAAAGAAATCCAATAATCTTTCTTTTTTCTTTAGCAACAACATGAATTTTTGATTTATCCTTTAGATTCTTACTAATCCTACTTGATTCAAAATTTTTGGTTTCCCACTTTTTTGCTTTTAAAGAATAATAAGGTACTTTATTAATTATTTTCTTAGCAACTTTAGAATATTCTTTCACATCTTTTTTATTTAATAAATATATTTCCATTTTCTACCTCCACACGACTTCAACATCGTCTGTACGCTGACGGGGTTTAATATCTAATTTATCTATATCTTTAACTTTTATAAAATTTCCATTTTTAAATAAAATTTCACCGGTATATGCTATCATTCCTGCATTGTCAACCAAAAACTGGTTTTCAGGGCAGAAGAATCGGGCACCACGCTCCTCGCACATGATTCTGCACATATCCTGAAGCCTTTTGTTGCAGGCAACTCCCCCACCTAAAAGCAGTTCTTTTTTTTCAGTATGTGCCATTGCCCTTTCTGCAGTTTCCACGAGCATGGCAAAGACAGTTTCCTGCAGGGAAAATGCAAGGTCCTGAATTCTAAACTTTTTAGATTCCAATTTTTGCTTTAGATTTGTTAGGATTCCCGAGAGAGTTATATCCATGCCCTTGACATTGTACGGAAGTTTAACCAACTCTCTTCCTTCTGCTGCAAGTTTTTCGATTACAGGGCCTCCTGGAAATCCAATTCCAGCATATCTGGCAAAGGTGTCTATGAAATTTCCTACACCAATGTCGAGAGTTTCTCCGAAAACGCGGAATTTTTCCGCAGAATACGCGATTATCTGTGTATTTGCGCCAGAGGCGTAGAGCATCACGGGATCTTTCGCTCCAGTCAAACGCCCAATTTCAAGATGGGCAACACAATGATTCACAGGAACCAAGGGCTTTTTGAGTTTTTCAGAAAGCTCTTTTGCAAAGCCCATTCCCTGAAGAAGGCACGGAGCAAGGCCAGGGCCCTGGGAAATCGCAATGGCATCGATGTCTTCCTCTTTTATCCCTGAAGCAAGAAGCGATTCAGAATAGATTTTTCTCTTGTTTTCCTGGTGATGCTTTGCGGCTTCCATAGGGATTATCCCTCCTCTCTCTGTCTTATAGCTGCTTTTGACATTGGAGAGAATTTTCCCATTTCTAACAACAGCAACACCAAATGTATGTGCAGTTGATTCTATCCCAAGAACAGTTGCCATGAATATCCAAGAAAGTTGATGTTTATAAAATTTAAATTAATTCAGATTCACAAGATATATATCTTTTGAATTCTTGATTTTTAATGGTGAGAATCTCGGGCTTGGAATTCTTCAGCGGAAAAATAGTAAAAATATATTTTTCTGGAAATAAAACAAGAATTTTTAATTATGGTCTGGAGAAAATATTAGACGAAAATGCAAAAGAGATAATAGAAACCAGGGGTTCTCTTTACCACAGAGTCAGAATAAACGGCGAGCAACTTGGTTGGGTCGACGAAAATCGCAGCACGGTTCCAACATCTATAGAGCAAAAATTAAATCAGATTGTGAATAAAATCCTAAAATCAAATAAAAATTAAGTATAAAGGAGATTCTATCTATTTTTTTCCACCCCTGCCCCTTTGTCCTCTAAAAGAATTGTTAACGGGACTACAGAAATAAAAGCATAGCTAATCATTACCCAGATAGATATCAA
>DATEUW010000017.1:0-9661 GCA_035282925.1 Candidatus Nanoarchaeia archaeon | reverse complement strand
ATCCACAGGGCCGCTGTCTTCCTCCAGCTGATAAAGGGCTGAGAAAACGAGAGTTTCCTGGTCTGTGAGCTGCTTGAACTTGAGCCTTATCTCCTTCTTCAGGCCATCGAGGGAATCTAATATACTGGCAGCATCCTCTATCGAGTTTTTTGTGGGCTCTTTTTTAGGGAAAAATGGTCTTTTTAAGGGGTTTAGGGATGCGTTGTCTGTCTGTTGGTCTGTCTGTCTGTCTGTTGGAACCCCTTCATTTCCAGTGGAAAAGAGCCTATTTCCCTTATTAAATTGTGTGGGATGTGTTGGATTTTGTGCCGGAAGTGTCTGATTTATCTGCCTGTATGCTGGATGTGCTGGAACAGGCCTTTCATGGGTTTCTAGGGTAAAATGATTGAGAATTTCGCAGATTTTAATCATCTCATCCCTCATTGCCTTTATGTCTTCCTTCAGGCTCAGAAGTTCTGAACCCAGGGCATCTATATCCTTTCTAACCTTCTGAAATGCTTCTTTCACCTGGTCTTCTCTCGTCTGTTCCATTATTGTTGTTTTTTTAAGATAAAGGCTATATAAAAAGTTTAAGTTGTTTCAGTGTATGCATTGGAGTTGGACTTATATGCCTTATATGCTGCATCTGTGAGTTTCCACCTGGATCTCTTCAGGTACTGTTTTCCTCTCGGGTTTTTCCTGATCTCTGCCACGAGGTTTTTTTTCTTCATCTCTGTGAGGAGGTTTTTAATGAATTCCTCATCTCTGGCAACTTCCCCAGCTATATAGGATGTGAAGGCAGGCCTCATCGACAGGGAATAGAGCAAAGCCAGGATCTGCTCTGAGATTTTATCCTTCTTTTTGTCAGAGATCTTCATAGAAAAAGTCTGATTCTCTCTTTTAAATTATTTTTCTTTTTGCGGCCTCAGGGTTGGAAGGGGAAGATGCAGGGGAAGGTTCAGCTCGTCCTCTAGATGCAAAGACTTGAGGGAAGCTTTTCTCATTATGATGTTGAAGAGAAAGGTCCTGAATGTTTCCGGCATTTGCTTTTTTTTCCATTCTTTCAGTACCTCTTTAGCCTGCTTTTCCTCTAGGGAAAGGAGCGCTGTCCCTTTCAAGTCTATGTTTGCGTATCCGGGCTCGTACTTTACAGTGTAGGAAAACTTTGCCTGCAAAAGATCCTCTTTTGTCTTCAGAATGTCTGATTCTATCTGCTTGATTTCAGAAACATCTATATTAGTTTTTATGTTGAGCTTTTCTGTCCTATCCTTGAGCTTTTCAATGCTTATCTTGTCGAAGTTAAAACCAATTATTCTCATGAAACTAAAGAGAAAGCCTGATTTTTAAATTTTTATATTTGAATGTGTAAGAAAGGAATCTTATTCTGAACGCTTGTGTTTAAACTAAGTCTTCTTCCGAGACTATGACAAAATCCCCTATAGCTATGATGGAGTTGTGGGGAATCAGCAGCTCGTTTGAGGAGGTTCTCTCCAGGTTCAGGTTCCTCGTGTATGGTGTAGTGTCTTTCACAACAACACTTATGAGCTCTCCGGACCTGGTTTCAAAGGTCACGTCCTTGACGAACCCTAGCCTTTTTCCTTCTTTGGTCACTATCATCTTTCCAACGATAGAGGTGAATGGGTTTTTTTCTCCTTGCATGTAAAAGTTAGATAGAAATAATATATAAACTTTTCTGTAAATCTAAATAGATTTCAGAGAATATGATATGGGGGTAAAAGTTCCCTGTTTTTCCCACACACCCCTTCTTTTCCAGTAGAAATCTTTATAAAAGAATTTCGAATTTTTATATATATTATATATATTTAAAAAAATTTATATTATATATTATATATATCAATGAAAAATCCAGAAAATATTCTGAAATTCATGAAAAATAATAAATTTTCTTTCCAAATCAGATTTTTTCCTGTTTCCATGGGAAATTGAGGTGTTCTTCTTAATCAGTGGTTATAAGTCTTTATATAAAAGAGGAATTTTTTGCCGATACTGTTTTGTTTTTTTGTGCATTTTCCACAAGAAACAAACGTGTGAGAGGACAGAGGGGAATGAAATCAGACTTAGACAAAATTTTTGAATCTTTCGACGGCAACAGAATTTTCAAGGACAAGTCCATACTGCAATCCAACTACAGGCCAGAGGAAATTCCTCACAGGGAAGAGCAGATAAAGCAGGTCGCCTCTGTCCTAGCCCCTGTGTTGAGGGGAGAAAAGACCAGCAACCTTTTTCTTTATGGGAAAACCGGAACAGGAAAAACCCTTTCCATACTGTACATGAAGGACCAGCTCATCAAAAGGGCAAAAAAAGACGGAGACTTCAACCTCAGGATAGAATACCTCAACTGCAAACTGAAAAAAGTCTCAGACACAGAGTATAGGATACTTGCAGAAATAATAAAAAAGCTCGGCGGAGAAGTCCCGAACACAGGGCTCCCCACAGAGACGGTTTACAGCAAATTTATAGAGATTATAGATAAGGAAAAGCAGTTTTTGGTCTTGATTCTGGATGAGATAGACCAGGCAGTGAAAAAAATTTCCAGCGATTTCCTCTACAATCTAACGAGGCTGAACTCCGAGCTGTCAAAGACCCAGATATCCTTTGTCGGAATAAGCAACGATCTGACTTTCTTGGATGGCTTGGATCCGAGGGTGAGAAGCAGCCTTTCAGAGGAGGAGATTGTTTTCCCCCCATATAATGCTATTCAGCTCCAGGAAATTCTGAACAAGAGATCACAAGAGGCCTTCAAGGAAAAAGTGGTTCAGGAAGGGGTGATTGCAAAATGCGCAGCCCTTGCCGCTAGGGAGCATGGGGATGCGCGAAGGGCCCTGGATTTGCTGAGGATAGCAGGGGAGATAGCAGAGAGGGACAACTCCAGAAAAATTCTGATGAAGCACCTGGACGAGGCAAACACAAAAATTGAGAGGGACAAGATTCTGGATGTCATCAAAACAGAGCCGAAACAGTTCCAGTACGTCCTTCATTCGATAATAACCCTTTCAGAGAAGAGCAAAGGCAGCCCGGTGTTCACTGGAGATGTCTATAATCTGTATGGGGAAGTCTGCCTGAAGAACAAGGCAGAAGTCCTGACGCAGAGGCGCGTTTCCGACATCATACAGGAGTTTGATATGCTTGGAATAATCAACGTAAGGGTTGTTTCAAAAGGCCGCGGCGGGCGAATGAGGGAAATAAAGCTCGCGATAGCAAAGCCCATAGTAGAGAAGGCAAAGGAAATAATTCAGGAAACCCTGGATTACAAATAGCCACAAGCAAGATGCTCTTAAAATTAAAAAACAAAAATGGACTCGAAAGAAATTCTCAGGTACTGTATTGAAAAAGGGCTGCTGGTAAATCCAGAGGTTTTGACCCTTTTCAGCGAGACTGCAGATGAAGATTCTGTAAAACTGATAATAGAAAAAATAGGGAATTATGCCCAGAAGAAAATAATAACCAAAGATCTCCTTGAAAAAAACAGGGAGCAAATCAGCGAATTTTTCCTCGAGCTTCCAAAGGAAAACCAGAAAAAACTCGAGAGGCTAAAAATCAAGCTTGGATTGCAGATAGAAATCTCCAAGGAAAGCTCTGTGATTGCCAGCCCGACAGTAAAAACCTTTTCCATTGAAGATTCCGCAGAACTAGAGCCCCAGGTGAGGGTTCTTTCAAAAACCCCCTCTTTCAGAAAAAAGGTGGAGATAGAGGACTTTGTAAAAAACATAAGAAGCAGGTTTCAGGATATAAAAGAAATCCTGCAGGAGCACCCTGAGCTGGAAGGCCTTGTTTCCATAAACAAACTTTCCAAGGCGAGGCAGAAAATCTCAATAATAGGAATTGTTTCTGATAAAAGACTGACAAAGAACAAAAATATCCTCTTGGATGTGGAGGATCTGACAGGAAAGATAAGGATTCTCGTGAGCCAGAACAAATCCGAGCTTTACAAAAAGGCAGAGGACATTTCCCTCGACACCATTGTTGGATTCAGCGGATTTGGAGACAGGGAAATATTTTTTGCAAACAGCATAGTTTTTCCAGACGCCATGGTATCAGAAAGAAAAAAATCCCCTTCCGAAGAGAGCGCCCTTTTCATAGGCGATATGCATTACGGAAGCAAGCTTTTCATGGAGGAGAGCTTCCTGAAATTCATAGATTACCTCAACGGGAAACACGGGAAAGCGGGCGAGGTTGAAAAAATAAAATACCTTTTCGTGCTCGGGGACCTGGTTGCAGGGGTCGGAATTTATCCTGGCCAAAAAAAAGACCTCAAGGTGGAGGACCTGGAGGCGCAGTTTCAGGGGCTCGCAGAATTATTGAGCAGGATAAGGAGAGGAATCAGAATAATAATCTCTCCCGGAAACCACGACGGCGTGCGTCTTATGGAGCCGCAGCCTGTTCTCGATGAAAAATATGCGTGGCCCCTCTATAATATGAAAAATGTGATTCTTACGGCAAATCCCTCTTATGTGAACATCGGCGCAAAGAAAAATTTTTCAGGGTTCGACATTCTTACCTACCACGGATTTTCTTATTCATTTTATGCAAACACTGTTCCGAGCCTTGTTGAAAAAGGCCTGAACGAGCCGGATAAGGTCATGGCCTATCTTTTAAAAAACAGGCATCTGGCGCCGACATATTCTTCTATACAGACTTACCCATCTGAAAAAGATGAGCTTGTAATAAAAAAAGTTCCAGACGTCTTTGTTTCAGGGCATACCCACAAGTGCGCTGTTTCCTATTACAACAACATCCTTATTATTTCAGGCTCAGGATGGGAAGAAGAAACAGAATACCAGAAAAGAAAAGGAAACCAGCCCGATTTCTGCAAGGTCCCCATGCTCAACTTAAAAACAAGGGCGGTAACAATCCTCGATTTTGACACAAAGGAGGAACATGCAAAAGTTTTGCATCAGAAAACTGAAGTATAAAAAAATGAAAATAGCAATAGATATTGACGGCGTTTTGTTAGACACTATACCCACACTTAATGATTTTTACAATAGAATGCATGGAACGGAATTTAGGGTTGGGGATTACAGGCACCATGATTTGGAGAAGACATGGGGGGGTTCCAAAGAATATGCTGTTGGGGTTGTTGAAGAATTTTTTAAAAGTCCCGACGTTTTGAAAATAATGCCTATGCCATACTCTCGGGAAGGAATCGCTGTTCTTTCCAGAAGCCATGAATTATTTTCCATTACCTCAAGACCAGAATCAATGCGCGTACTAACTGAAAATTTTCTTAGAAAGAACTTCAATACTTTTATAGAAAGGGTAATTTACACAGGGCAATATGTGGCTGCAGCGTCAGAAATGGACAAAGGAAGAATTTGCATTGCAGAAGGGGCAGATCTTTTAATCGAAGACTGCCTTGAAATAGCATTAAACGCTGCCAATACTGGATTAGATGTTTTTTTGTTTAATAATTCCCACAATCAATTAAATGGAAATTATGCCGCTATTCCTCCAAGGTTGTTAAGAATAAAGGGCGGCTGGCAGGAAATTGTTGAAAGACTAAAATGAACACGCAGCAATATCTGAAGGAAATAGAGAAAAGAACCAAAGAGGTTTATGCCGTAGCAGAGGAGGCGAGGGGCAAAGGCCTTGACCCTGCGGACAAAGTTGAGATTCCCCTGGCGAGAAGCCTTGCCGAAAAAGTCGTGAGCTTAGTTTCAACGATTTACCCCCAGATGGTGGACTCGGGGATAGTGGAGAGAATCACCGAGCTGGAGAAAAAATTCGGAAAACTGGACCCGTCAATTTGCCTGCAAATCGCAGAGGAAATCGCAAAGCAAAAATTCTGCAAGTTTCCGAGCCTGAAGGAAGCCATAGAGGCAGGAGCAAGGACAGGCATAGCATACATAACTTTAGGAGTTGTTTCCAGCCCGATAGAGGGACTGACAGAGATAAAAATAGTGAAGACCTCGGAAGGGAAAGAGTATTTCAGCCCCTATTTCTCAGGCCCTATAAGAAGCGCAGGAGGGACCAGCGCAGCATTTTCCCTTGTCATTATAGATTATCTGAGGGAACTCTTCGGATATGCAAAATATGACCCCAGAGAAGAGGAAATAAAGAGAAGCGTTGTCGAGATGCGCGACTATCACGAAAGGATTACCAATCTGCAGTATATGCCGACAGATGAGGAAATAAGATTTCTGGCAAGGTATCTTCCTATTCAGGTAAATGGAGATCCATCTGAAACTCTCGAAGCTTCCAATCACAAAAACCTGGAAAGGATAGAGACCAACTTTGTGCGAAGCGGGTTTTGCTTGGTTATGGGGGAAGGGATAGCACAAAAAGCAAAAAAAATTTCCAAATACATATCTTCTTTGAGAAAAAAAGGGTTCAGGCTGAGCGACTGGAATTTTCTGGAGGAATATGTCAAAATTCATGAAAAGAGAGACGCGGGAAAAATAGAAGCTGCTCCGACATATATCCAGGATCTTGTTGCAGGGAGGCCTGTATTCGGGCATCCTTCTGAATCAGGAGCCTTCAGGTTCAGATACGGCCGCAGCAGAGTCTCAGGATTCAGCGCAGCCTCTGTGCATCCAGCAACCATGGAGATCACAGACGGTTTTATTGCCATAGGAACCCAGCTCAAGATAGAGAAGCCTACGAAAGGATGCATTGTTACTGTCTGCGATTCTATTGACGGACCGATAGTCAAGCTGTTTAATGGAACAGTCAGGAAAATAAAAACGAGGGAGGAAGCGAAGGCACTTTATCCCGATACAGAAGAGATAATTTATATTGGAGACATACTTTTTCCTTTCAGCGACGTTACAAACAGGAACTTTAATCTCCTGAAGCCAGGATATGTGGAGGAGATATGGAAGCTGGAGCTCAGAGAAAAAAATCCCCAACTTGAAAAGAGCACCGATGCCTGGAAAATAAGTCTTGAAAAAGCAGTTGAGATAAGCCTCAAGGAAAAAATCTCTCTGAATCCAAAGTATATCTTCTACTGGACAGAAATCTCAAAGGAAGAATTCCTCGGACTGATAGAATGGCTGAAATACGGGAAAGCCAGCAAAAAAATAGTCCTCCCCTATACAAAAACAGACCAGGAAAAATTCAAATCTGGAAAAAGAGCCCTGGAACTTTTAGGAGTTGAGCATGAGGTAACTACGGAGAACGTGGTAATAAATTTTGAAAACAGCAGGGCATTATTTGCAAATCTCGGAATTGACTGGAAAATTTTAGATGAGGAAAATTCCAGTAAAGAGGCCATGTTGGAGGAAAGGGGATTAAGAAAAGATATTGATAATTATGAGGAAAAAGTTAACAAAACGATTTCTATCAAAGGCTTGGACAATTCTGATGATAAAAAGTATCTTGTTTTAGAAATTATAAATTCTATTTCAAAATTCAACATAAGGGACAAGGCAGGGGATTTCATAGGGGCAAGAATGGGCCGCCCGGAAAAAGCGAAATTAAGAAAATTAACAGGAAGCCCGAACGTTCTTTTTCCTGTGGGAAGCGAAGGCGGCAGGCTGCGAAGTTTCCAGTCAGCCCTTGAAAACGGAGGCATTTCAAGCGCATTCCCTATATTCTACTGCGAGAAATGCAGGATGGAAACAATTTACAGGACATGCGAAACCTGCAACTCTAAAACCAGGAAGATGTTTTATTGCCATGACTGCGGAAAAACCTCCCTGGAGAGATGCAAGGAGCACAGAAGGTCTGCATCTTATTACAACAAAGTAATAGACATAAATCATTATTTTGAAAAGGCAAAGGAAAAACTGGGGCTTTCCAACGGAGAAATCCCTCCTTTAATAAAAGGCGTCAGGGGAACGAGCTCTGGTGACCATATAGTTGAAAACCTTTCAAAAGGAATATTGAGAGCGATGTTTGACCTTCAGGTGAACAAAGACGGAACGATAAGGTTCGATGCAACCGAAATGCCTTTAGTTTCTTTTAAGCCGAAAGAGATAGGCGTAAGCATGGAAAAATTAAGGGAGATAGGGTATGACAAGGACATTCATGGAGAAGAATTAAAAAACGAAAATCAAATTCTCGAGCTAATGCCTCATGACATCCTGCTTCCGAGTTCTCCCGAATCTCCTGACGGAAGGGCAGACGACATCTTCATGAGGATATGCCATTTCGTAGACGACATGCTTGTGAAATTTTATGACATGAAGCCTTTGTACAATGTAAAAAAGCGCGAGGATTTAGTCGGAAAACTCGGGGTTTGCATAGCTCCACACAACTGCGCAGGAGTTGTCTGCAGAATAATAGGATTTTCAAATACCCTGGGGATGTTTGCGAGCCCTTTCATGCATGCCGCAATAAGGAGGGACTGTGACGGAGACGAGGCAGCCATAATGCTTTTGGGAGATGTTCTTCTGAATTTTTCACGGGAATTCATCCCGCAGCACCGAGGAGGAACCCAGGACTGCCCCCTTGTTTTGAATGCAAGGATTGATGCCGGAGAAGTCGATGACCAGATCATGGATTTTGAACTCGTCGATGAATACCCCTTAGGGTTATACAGGCTCGCGGAGCAAAGAAAACATTCCTCTGAAATCCAGATAAGGGATGTAAGAACTGTGCTGAAAGAGGGAAAAGATCCGTTCAAAGGACTGATGTTTACACACGACACTGAAAATTTCAACGATGGAGTTGTATGCTCCAGCTACAAACTTCTGGAAACAATGCAGGACAAGGTAAAGCATCAGATGGAGCTTGTTGAAAAAATAAGGGCTGCAAACACCAGTGAAACAGCCAGGCTTATCATAGAGAGGCATTTCCTTAAGGATTTAAGAGGAAATCTCAGAAAGTTTTCAATGCAGGAATTCCGCTGCGTTGCCTGCAACGAGATAATGAGGCGCCCTCCGCTCTCAGGAGTTTGCCAGAGATGCGGAGGAAAAATAATCTTCACAACCAATGAGGGAGGAATCAAGAAATACCTGGAGCCTGCGCTGGAACTCGCGAAAAAATACAACCTCTCTTCCTACATAAAGCAGAGCCTCGAGCTTACGAAGAGGCATATAGATTCCATATTTGGTAAGGAAATCGAAAAACAAGAAGGCTTATCGAAGTGGATTTGAAATAATTGTATATGAAAGGGGTAAATTAAAAGTGAAAAGAAAAAATTTTAAGATTTGGTCCACTATTTGGGCAGTTGTATGGGCTTTTTTTACTTTTGTAGCTTGGTATTATAATATGGGTCTTGGAACTATTGCTACATTAGGAGGAATTGCTTTAATGTTTGCATGGATATATGAACAGTCAAATATAAAAGATTAATTCTAAACTAAATAGATCACTATCGTTGGCAGAAGCAGGCAACCCATCATCTGCGTCCTTCTTACGCCAAGGGAGATACAGTAAATTCCGGTGAATGCAGAAATTGCAAAAGCCAACAGTCCGAGAAATCCCGAAATCAGAAATACCACAGCCACTAGAACAATCAATGTGGATATTGAAAGTTTTGTATAATTTATCTTGTTCATCTTTTTGGAGAAGAAAGCGGAGAGTTTTTTGGTTAGGAAAAAAGAAATTATCCCGGAAATTAGCGCGACTATTAAAATCAGGATTAAAATTTTTTCTGAAGGAATTCCTATCAGTTCTTTTATTGCTGCGGCAGCTCCTGTCCTTGTTTTTAAGATTGCATAAAGAGAAAGGAAGGAGAAAGCCATGACGAGCGTGTTTGTGGCTCCAAGCAGAACGA
>DATEUW010000016.1:0-15917 GCA_035282925.1 Candidatus Nanoarchaeia archaeon | reverse complement strand
TTCCTCGACTATGCTTACTGTTAGAAAACCGGGTTTTACAAAACTGTTTGACGTGAAAAAGCTCAAAATTGTGAGCCCACATATGATGACAATTTCTATCACTAAAATCGTTATTGGTATGTCTCCGCGCTTGTTCATTTTATTGACCCTTCTCCGGACAAATAAAGCTCAAGTGTTTTATCCTGATTGAGATATATTTTTTCAGAAATGCTGGAGACAAAAGTGCTTTTTGTTGAGGCCTCTCCAGCAGGTCTTACCCCCGTAGGCCTTTTTCCAAAAAATTGGTTGGATGCTGGAAAAAGAGGCATCCCAAGCCAGATATCCACATAATCTTTTTCATAGAACCCCTGAAAAATAGTCTTCCCTAAATTTCCGTTGAAATCATTAAAGTTTTCCTGGCTTTTTAGCTGCTCGTAAACAGTGCTTCCTTCTGTGTCTTTTGTAAGAAGATATGAAAAAAGGGATTTTGATGTAAGAGCATCTGTCCTCTTAAAAAAAGCTATATCCTTAGAATCTTTAATATAAAGAGATGAGGCAAACAAGGAAATTGCAAGAACAGCGACTATTACGAGTGTCGCAAATATCCATGTTATTGTTTCTGCTATTTGTGCCCTTTTATTTTTCATTTTTATGCCCTTCCAACTATCGAAAGAATGTCTGCCCTGTACTGGTTGTTGTTTTTGTCAATCACGTAAAAGCTTCTTTCAAGGCAGAAAGGAAGATTTTCGCCTTTCAGGCCACATGAAAATTTGAGGTTTATGTTGCCTTTTTCTGTTTCAAACAACCTTTCTCCTGAAGAAAGATTTGTCAGATTCAGTTTTAGGGAATATCTTTCTTCTGCTCCTTTGAATGTTATTGCGCAGCTTTCAGGAAAATTTTCAAGGAACTGTGGCTCGAGGATTTCCTCATTGAGATACCCTGCATACGAAACGCATTTTGAAGCCTTGCTTGCCAACAAATCTGCCTCAATCTGCCTTACATCATAGGGCTTTCCGTAAAAAGAGCCAACCATGTAAACTATCGCTCCAGCAACAAGGAATAGTATGATAAACCAGTACACAGAAATTACTTTTTCGCCTCCCTTTTTGTTGTTTTGTTTTATTAACATTTTTCTTATTTTTCGCTTATCACGAAATAATATTCTTTTTTAGTTAATGTATCAAAGTTTGCAGTGGCTTCGATGTTATTGAAGAAAAAATAGCTGTGTCCCTGCCCATTTTCCAGTTTTACAGTCACGGTGTTTTCCGTTATTTTGACAATTTCATTAACAGGGATATTTTTTTTCTCTGCGACATCTATGGCATCTTCCATGTTTAGATGGATTGACATTCCTGGCTCCGCGGAATCAATCAGCAATGCAATCTGTTTCGCATATTTCTCCTCGAGAACAGCGGCATCTCCTGTTTTGGTGAAAACAAAAAAAAGAAGGATGAATCCGTAGGCAATGTTCAGAACAATGAAAATCACATTCTGAATAAGAATATCAGTGTCCCCCCTTTTTCCTTTTCTTAACATTTTCATGCTTTGGTCACAAATTTTGTACATCCGATAGATTCATAATTTTCTGTTGTTTTCTCAAGAATTAATGGAGGCTGATATTTGGGGTTGTAATATCTTAGGAAAGGCAACCATGTACTTCTTGATACTGCTGTCAAAATGAAATACTGTTTATCAAACCCAATATTATTTTTCATATAGTCTTGTGAAAGGAAATCGAGATTATTTTCTGAATAAATATATTGAAGATAAGTCTGAGAATCTGTTTTTTTAGTTGTTCTCAAATAATTATAAAATTCCCCATAGGAGATTGTACTTTCTCCCTGAGAAATATCTTCAAAATCAACTATTGAACAAAGTCCGCAAACACGGTTTTCGGGTTCATTGCATACGGGTCCCGCACATTCGAGGCCATAATTTATCTTGCCTTCGCCAAACATATACCAGCAATCAGACATTTCTTCTGCAATTGCCTTCATGATTTCTTCTCTTTTTTCAGAATCAACTTTTATCTTTGTCGTTGCAATTATTTCCCTGCAGTCTTCTCCTCCCGAAATGCACAGGTAATTTGTCCTGCAGTCAAGTTCGCCGGCAATCGAGGTTGCTTTATCCCTCAAAATCACAGAGTTTCGGCATATTTCCTTATTTGTAATAGCTCCAAGATCAAGCACGAAAATAAAAAAAAGAAGCACTAAAAATCCTGCTATTAAGACAAGATATATGACTATCTGTTGTTGCGTGAGTGCCCCTTTGCGGCTTTTAATGTCAATTTTCATATTACATTGCCCCTAAATTTTTGAACAGGGAATAAATTGCCAAGAGTGCAACTATGAATAAGACTATCCACAGCAATTTGTTTATTAATTCCTCCATTTTAAATGTTCAATTTCCATATCCTCCCGAAGCTGAAGGGTAACCACCGCTGCCCGCACTATAAGATCTTATAACTTTGTTTGTATAGTCTATATTAAGCGTCAGTGGTGGATCTTCTATTAATATAGAGCTCTTTTCTCTTGATCCCACAACAACTAATGGATGTTCTGATTCTATTTGAAATCCCATATTATCAAGGCATGTTCCAAATTGGTTACAGGAGCCTAAAAGTATCTCTCTAACATTGATTCCAGGGTCTTTACAAAGACAAATGCAGCTCTGTAAACCGGCATTAGAGCAGGATTTTGGTATATCATTGATGGTAGTTCCGGATGCACTGTTATATGACCATATATCAAATCTCCATTCTTCTGGATCGAAAATGTCAACTCTTATTCTCTCCGCTTTTATTTCATTCATCAGGAAATCTAGGGTTTCTTCAGCCAATTTAAGGTCCCTGGAATCTTTCACAGAGAAATACAAAGAGATTAAAAAAGCAAAAAGAACTCCTATTCCAATAGCAGCAAGTATTAATTTCAAAACCGCGGGCAGCAAAATCCCTCTTTTGTTATTTTTCATTTTACAAAGCTTAAAATCGTTTTCGAAACTCCACTTCCTCCAAGGTTCCTGAAAAAATCAAGAATATTTCCCCCAAATTTGGAAATTCCCCAGATAACTAAAACAAGAACTGCAATCGCAACACCCCATTTTACCACTTGTTCTAATGACGACATTTTACCTGCCTATGTTCCTGATTTTATCTATAAAAGATATTCCCAGTTCTTTAAGTATTAAGGTGAATATCATAAGAAGTACCAGAATTACAAGAGCTATTATCCACCAAGGAAGTTCTGCCGTAACAATTCCTTTTTTTCCCTTTTTACGCCCCATATACAAAAAAGCAAGATGTAATTAATAAAGTTAACTAAACTTTAAACAAGCCCTCCAACGACTATGGATGTCAGCACAAAGAGCATCGTCACTGCCAAAAATGCTGTTATGAAGTACAGCAGTATCGCACTCGTCAGGTTTTTTCCTGTCTTGTTCGTTCTTTCAAGCTTGTCTTCCCCAGAGTCTATGGCGACAAGCGCCCTCGTGAGGATGAAGACTATCTGTACAATGTACAGTCCGATTATTATCTGAAGGAAGTAAGGAGGAATCATAGAAGTCACGTCAAAGATGTTTATTATGTTTCCGAGATTTCCCAAAGTTTCCGCACCCTCACCCCCCAATTCACTTAGCTTTAATCTCGTAAGAATGGAGGTGATCATCGCTGCAAGTCCAACGACGACTCCCGAAAGCAATGGGGCGAGGAAATTCATGTTTGATTTCATGTCAGAGACTACCTCTGCCAGAAGGTCCTTGAGCCTGGAGGTTATTTTCTGGATATTTTTCACATACTCTGAGATGCTCATCAAGCTGAGAGCGGCAATCTGCAGCCCTTTTTTCGAGGATTCCACGAGTATTTTCATGCTCGTGAAAATGAGATTAGAGGGGTAATATATCCCTGCCCCTCTTTTCGGATCAAAAATCGCCTTTTCAACGCTCATTCCCATCTGCCTTATGTTGTAATCCACGCGCCTGAAGAAATCTTCTGTTTGCAAACCGCGGGAAGATTCTGCTATTTTTCCGAATGCTATTTCAGGGGGAACTCCGTTGCCTATTCTGTTTCCCAACTGAAAAAGTGAATTGTTGAATTCAGCTTCGAGCTGGTTGGTTTTTTCTCTTTCAAGTATCATCTCCCTGGTTTTTTCCTTAAAAGAGAGCGCAAAAAACAATGCAAGTCCGAGAGGAATAAACATGCTCAGCAGCAAGGCTCCGACGCCGAGAGGCCCTGCAACTTTATTTCCAACTCCTGTTTCCACAAAACCGAAAACCTTGTCGTCTCCGAA
Organism: Candidatus Nanoarchaeia archaeon; assembly: GCA_035282925.1. Taxonomy (GTDB): domain Archaea; phylum Nanobdellota; class Nanobdellia; order Pacearchaeales; family GW2011-AR1; genus ASMP01. Next base: position 11,655 of record DATEUW010000016.1, on the reverse strand, counting down.
AAATCCTATGCCTAACTGGGAGAAAGTATAATCTTTCTGCAAGCCAAGCAACTCTGGAAAACCTGTATACTGAAAAATGAAAGGAAGCAATCCTATCACAAACAAAGGAAGCACTATCAAAAATGCCTTGAAGTATGGCGCCTTGCTTTTGTACTTTGGATAAAGGGGATTTCTCTCCAAGAGCGAGGCTTCACCGTGCCCTCCTGGCCTTAAAAATAAGACCTTATCTGTGAGATAAAAAACAAAAAAAGGAATTATCAAATTGAAAAGGATAAAGACATGAACCCAGTTCAGCAATCCGCCTAACATCGCTGTTGCCAAAGGAAGCAGTGCAAGACCAAGCGTTGGCAAGACAACTCCAAGCATGTAGACATTTGTCAGGGGGCTTTTCACATTGTGTGTGAATCTTAGCATCTTGTCATAGACGCCATCAAGGACAACTTTCAGGGATTTTTCCAGGGTTGCAATCCTCCGTGAATTGTCCGGTTCAAACAAGCTGCTCTCTATGAGATGGAAAGATTCTATGAATTCCACAGAATAATCCCTCCATGTCTCCAAATAATTGTCCAGGCTTTCCTTGATGCTGGAGAATCTGGAGACCTGCACGTCGTAAAAAACCTTCTTGAAATCCAAGGCAAGAGGATAATCCAGATGCTCTGAGGCAAATGCTACAGCCCTTTCAAGGTTCGGTGTATGCCTCATGTAAACAACTATGTAAAGTATCGCGGGAACCATCTGGCTCGAAGCCTTTAAGCGCCACGAATTTGCAAGCCTCGAAGGATACCCGTTCACAAAATAAAAAACAAAGAAAGAGAATATGATTGCGAGGAAGAAAAACAAAACAGGAAAGCCTGTGAATCCCCTTATGAGAAAAACAGCCAGGGAGATGAGGACCGAGAGAAGCAAGGCTCCAAGAAACGCCATGACGCTCAGGGTCAGGGGCTGCCACGGTTCCAGATCCAGATGAGCTATATCCAAAAACCTTTTTATTTTAAGGGAATCTTTTTCAGAGACTTTCAGCCTTATGACATTTCCCAGGCTTTTTGCCCATCGCTCATACCTGGAAACTTCAGGAGACATCTCTTCCTTGAATTTTAAGTATGCCTGGCTATAGTCTGATTTTTTGTTTGAGAAAGAGGTCTGCAGCTGGCCCTCTATCTTGCTGCCGTATTTTCTGAGAATTCCCTCAACATCTTCAGGAGCCATTTTTGCTATTTTTCACCTCTATTGTTATATTTTTTAACTTGAGGAAAGGAGTGAAATTTAGTTAATAAATTTTGGGATAATCTTGCTTGAGAGAACCTTCGATATGGATAAGGGCGATGCCTCCTATGACAATCGAATAGAAATAAAATATTACCCTTGTCAGCAGGGAAACAACAAGGGCTGCCGTGAAACCCACTCCGACGAGGGAATAAAGAAATACCATGAAACCCTCGATAAATCCTATTCCGCCTGGTGTTGGAATAAAAGCAGCTGCAAAATTTACAAGGCTGAAAACGACTATCACAAGCAGGAAATTTATCTTGATTCCAAGTGACAAGAACAGGAAGTAAGAAACGAGATAGTTCAAAAACCAATAAATCATAGAGAAAACAATTCCCAAGATGAATATTTTTTTGTCCTTTATGGTTTCCCTGAATGCCTCTGTGAAATTCCTTATGCCTTTTCCTATTGCTTTCTGAAGCTTTGGGTTGTTCCTGAAAGGATTCAGCCATGAAAGCCACCTGGATTTTTGAAATGCATATGCCAGATCTGTTTTCTTTTTTATCATGCCCAGTATGGGAATTATGGCAAAAACAAGGAATATTATGAAAAGCAATGCCTGGAGAATAAGCCTGAATTCATACTGCAAAGGTATGAAAGTTATGAGGTAAATAATTGAAAAAACTATGAAAAAGAACAAAACAAGGACATGGATGACTTTGTCCGCGAAAACAACTCCCAGAGTTTTTGAAATTGGTTTCTTGTATTTTATTCCGAAGGCATAGGCTTTTGCAGGATCTCCTCCTATCTGCGCTCCAGGGGTGATTGTATTAAGAAAAAATCCGGCAAAGACAGTTTCAAGCAGGAACAAGTATCCTGGCTTCAGGAGCCAGGAAAAAAAATAAAGATTTCTCAGGGCAAATATGAAAAAACTCGCGAGATATGAGACAAATGCCAGGAAAAAATAAAAGCCATCCACCTGATTCAAGGCATTGTAAGCCTCTTTCAGATCCGCACTCGTCAGTACATAGGCGAGCAATCCGAGGATTATTATTATAAGAGCAAATCTCATCCACCTCATGTGAAAATAAAAAAAATTTGATTAATAAATGTTCCTTCAAAGCTTGCTCTTTTTTATCTCCTGATTCAGCCATTTCTGCCAGGCAGGAAAGACTCTTTCTCCCAAAGGAAGGCCTATCTCCTGCCTTACACTGTCAGATATCCTGTGAAAGGCATGGTTCGCCCCTGTGTTGAACTTTGCCTCCAGTATCTTAAATTTTTTTGTTTTTTCCGCAACATTCACTATTTCCTGCTTTATTCTTGCTCTTAAAAGAATATTATCATAAACCGCATCCCAGTTTCCTGCCCATCCCTTTACTGTAGAGGCTATGTCTTTGATTATTTCACTATCCCCGTTTATCAGGTCTTCTGTGGGTTCCAAAGTATCTTTTTCAACGTTATATCTCAAAAGATCGACAAAACCTTTTTCTTCAATTGGATCTTTCTGCCAGTGCTTTCTTACTTCAGAAAGCTGAACAAGCCTTTTCCAAGAGTGCAGGCCATCAGGGGTTTTTATCGGGTTTGCAACTGCAATTATGTCTGTGGCCTTGAAACTTGTAGTTGGGACATCCAAATCATTCACTACCCTGTCAAAAACAGCATAAGGGCTTGCTCCGTGAATAGTTCCTGCAACAACGTTTGCAAGAGCTCCAACCCTCATGGCCTCATAAAGAGCCTGGGCTTCCACGCTCCTAACTTCCCCTATTATCAGAGAGCTGTCTCCCAGTCTTAAACTGGTTCTTATTCCGTCGTCGGCAGAAACCTCTGTCGTTGTTTTCAGCAGCGCAGAACGGACTTTCATTCTCAAGATATCATACTTGAGATTTCTCAGGGCTTCGACAGGCAATTCCAAAGAGTCTTCTATGACTATTATCCTGTATTTGGGAATTATTTCCAGCATCAGGCTTCCCAGCAAAGAGGTTTTTCCGCTGCTTCTCGTGCCTGCGACGAGCAGGGTTCTGCTTCCGTCTATCAAAAAACTTAAGAGGCCTGCAGTAAAAGAATTGATCATCCTGTTCTGAATGAAAAGAGGCAAAGTCCATGGCTCCTCTCTATGCCTTCTGATTGCATATGCCAAACCATCAGGGCTTAAGGGTCTCTGGATTATTGCTATTCTTGCACGAATTTTTCCTATTTCCAGCTGGGTATCAAGAATTGGATTCGCCTCGTCCAAAGGCCTTCCTGAGATGAGCCTGAATTTTGCAGCCCAGGAGTCTATATCTTCCTGGCTCGGGATTATGTTTGTCAGGCATTCGTCGTAATCCTGATGCCTCACAAAAATTGGTGTCAACGATATGGGCGCATTCAGGGAAATGTCCTGGAGTTTCTTGTCCTGGAGCAACACCTCAATAAGCCCGAAGCCTATCGTATGCCTCACGAGAATAGTTGCAAGCTTGTTTAAATCGGGATAACTGACTTTTATTCCTTTGCTCTGCGCCAGATCCTGGAGCAGATCCTTGGATATGTTAAAAAAAACCTGCCTTGTTCTTTCTGTGTCTGTGAATTCCTCTGCCTTTGGCTGATGCTCCAGCAAAACTTTTCTGGCAGTGTTCAGCAATACGGAATGATCTTCTGTGAGGGAGTTTTCCGTTGGAATGAGATGATATATCAGTTTCGCCTCTTCTTTTTTTCTGAGTATTGTAACAAGAGAAACGTCATAAGTCTCGTTGGATATTTCATACTGGTCGACAATCTCTGCATCTTCTGGAAGATCAGAAACCAGCCTGGTAAATGTAAAGTTAGGAATAACGTCTGGCCTGAAAATTCTGGAATAAATCTCCCTGTCTCCTCTCTTGTAATCAGAAAGATAAGGAATCGCCCTTTGCAAAAGAAGGGTGTTTTCCAGAAGAGAAAGGATTTTCTCCAAGAAATTTATGTAGCCTGCCTGGTCAGATCTGTATCCAGGGCCGAGTCTTCCAAGGAAAAGCCTGGAATTTATGATTATTTTTTTCATTTCTGCATATGCTGCAAGAGGATCCTGTTTCAGCAGCAGAAGGAAAGAAAAAACCTCATTATATCTCTGGGGAAAGAACTGTTCTATGGCTCCTATTTTTTCCCTGGAAAGAACTTTTTCCTGCTTCACAAAGTATGTGTAAAGCTGGGCAATCTCCAATAGCATCGATGTTTCCTCCAGGTCATAGTTGTAATTTTTCTGCTGAACAAAGATAACTCTTGAAACGTTCGGATTTTCCGTCAGGGCGTCTATTGTCCTGGCCATCACATCCGGAGATTCTGCTATGCTCGGAACATAAGGAGCCCCCAGGTAATCTATATAGAGTATGTCTTCCCCCCCTTCTCTCTTTACCTCGTAAGAATAAACCTTTGTTTCCTGTTGCGGCATTTTCTCTTTTTTCCTTTAACAGAAAAATATCAAGAAGTTTAAAATTCTTTGGTTTAAACGCAACAAATTTAAAGTGTGTAAGCCTCTCCTGCTCATGGTGGAAATTCAGAGCAGCGGCGATCCTTTTTTGTCCGATATCAGCGTAAGATTTCGTGATTTGGAAGAAAGAAACAAGATGCTGAAAGACAGGCTTCTTCTGATAGGGCAGAATCTCATTGAAACGAAAGAAAAAACATCCTCTGACATTCTTGAGATAAAACAGGAGCTGGAAGTTATCAAAAAAAACATGGAGAGGCTTGTTTCATTTCTGGAAACAGCATCAACCGAATTTTCAAAATTTGCAAGAAAGGAAGATTTGGAAATCCTTTCAAAGCAGGCCAAGATGTTTCAGCCCTTGGAATTCGTGAGAAAAAAAGATTTAAAAAAATAGAGGAGTTAGATAAACTGAAGGAAAATGTTAATAATTAAAAGAGGATGTTAAAATAAAAATGGGTGTTTTAGATCAGGTCATGGACTTGAGAAGCCGCGGAGTTTCTGATCAGGAAATCATCAGGATGCTCCAGGAGCAGGGAGTTTCTCCTGCAGGGATAAACGACGCATTCGGCAGGGCGCAGATAAAAAGCGCTGTTTCAAGCTATGGTGTGGAGCAGGGAATGGAGCACTCTATCCTCAGCTCTGAAGAAGAGCCGGAAAGGCTTCCCTTAGAGGGCTTGGAAGGAGGAACCCTCAGCGACATCGACCTAACACCGCCGACTCCGGGAGGATTTATGCCTATGCCAAGGAATGTAACAAAAGAAATTTCAGGCGCTGAAGCCATGTATGAGCCGCAGGAAGCTGTTTATATGCAACAGCAGCAATATCCCCAATACCAGGAATACGCTCCCCAGGAAGGTTATCAATACGCTGCTCCGGTTCTTGACACAGACACGATGATAGAAGTCTCTGAACAGGTATTCATGGAAAAAAATAAGCCACTTCAAAAAAAACTGGATGATATGGGCGAATTCCGCTCCCTTGCGCAGACAAAGATAGATAACATTTCAGACAGGCTGAGAAAGATAGAAGCTGTCATAGACAGGCTGCAGGCATCTATCCTGGAGAAAGTCGGAGGCTACGGGCACGGGCTTGAGACAGTGAAAAAGGAGATGGGCATGATGCAGGATTCTTTCGGCAAAATGGTGAATCAGATAGCAGAAAAATCAGAGCCAAAGCACCATGTAATACATCGTTCTGAGAAAAAAACAACAGTAATTCACAAGACAAAAAAAAGGGAACCAAGAAAAAAGCATTCTGGAAAAAAATGATTTTATAGTTTATTCTTAACGCGTGTGGAAGATTTTATGATATCCTTGTTAATATTTTCTATAGTTTGTTATAGTCTTGCATGTGTTCTTTAAGAATTTTTATTCTTTAAGGGCAAATACTTTAGGTCCTGTTGAAGGTTCTCTTTGACCTACAGAACTTATCACTGCAAAGAAAATTCCTATTACTACTAGTCCCAATAAGATAGAGGGCCAGTTAGCATACCACCAGTATGCAGAATACCATCCTAAAGACCCTGCTGTTTTGACTAGGACTGACAAGAATATTATCACACCTATCCCAAAAAGACCCCAGTTCATTGCTTTACTTTCAGGATCCAGGAAAAGCCCGACAAGCACCAAAAGAACGAGTATGATGGAAATTGCGATTCCTACTCTTGGGAAAATCTCTGAGAAAAATATCGGAACGAGATTGTATTGCAGAGAAAGAAGTCCTACGACAAGGGCAATCACCGCATTCAGCCCCCTGTGGTCTCCGAAGACCTTTATCTTCGTAAGGATTCCGAAAACAACTGCAAAAATCAGAAGAAAAGGCAGGACATAGCTGAAGACTCCAAGCTGTTCCCAGTACAGCAACAAATCACCAAAAGAGCCGCCGTAAAATCCACCGAACTGAAAATTAACAATATTTGAAAGCATGGAAAGCATATTACTTTTTATCAAATATTCTTTAAATATGTTTCTACCCTGAAACATATTTTATGCAAAAGATAGGTTATTATTTCTAATGATTACTGTTAACCTTTCTCATCCTTTTCATGAATCCTATCTGATTATTAGAAATATCCTAACTGCTTTTTCCGCCCCTCACTACAACAACGATTGCCACTATAACAACAACTATAAAGACGACATTTGTCAAGAACTCTTCGCTCCACGCGCTCCTGAAAAGGAAATCAAAGAGACTCCCTTCAACTCCAAGGGCCCATAAAAGAGCCACAATCACAACAATAAGAATAACAATCCCTATAAGATATTTAAGTGGCTTGGGGGCATCATCAAATTTCAAACCGCCTTCCCCTGCAACAAAACCCCATAACAAAAGAGCCACAAACATCACAACTATCGCAACTGTAAGGAAAAGGATAAGATTTCCAACAACCAGCTTCGGAAAAACAGCTGTGATAAAAATCAAGCCAACGACAAATGCGATGAGGGCGTTCAGCTGCCTTCTGCCAGAGCCAAAAAGCTCTGTTTTCTCAAGGATTCCGAAGAGTATGAAAAAAATCAGCAAAAACGGGAAGGCAAAATTCGTAAAAATCCAGTGCTGGAGTATTGTTTCAGCCATTTTAATTATAAGGGGCATAGCCTTTTAAATATTTTTATGTTATGAAAAATGTTTAAAGAGTATAGGGGCGTTATAGGCGGTATTATAAGTGATGTGCGCTATGAACTTGAGATTTTCTAAATCAAGTCCCCAGAAGGAGCTTCCTCAATCTCGGTTTCAGCAGGGCTTGGCAGTGCTGTCTTGTTTATTATGAAAACATCGCTGATGGCTTTCACGAACTGGTGGGGAATTATCACTCCTCTTGCCCCCCCTATCAGGGATACCATACTACCTCCGACCTTTATGCGCCATCCGTCTATCTTATTATCCATGAGATTTGCCTCTTCCACCTGCCCGAAGAAATCCCCTGAATCTGTATAAGCTTTCAGTCCTATCACGTCAGTAACTTTTCTAACTCGCATGTTAAAAAATAATCAGACTTATTTAAATACTTTTCCATGATTTATTGCATATTAGGAAAAAGCATTAAAATTCAGAGAAAGGTGCGTTTTTATGGCAAAAAATCATATGCAAGCATGAAATATACCATAACAAACTTTATAAAAAAATATAACCTATGATAAACATGCTGGAAAAAAAGGAAATCGGAATACTCCTTCTCATTACGCTGGTTCTTGCCCTGACAATCAGTTTCCTTAAAATGGATATTTTTCCCAGGGTTCTTCTGGCTGTGTTTCTCGTTCTTGTTCTCAACATTGCCGCAAAAAAAATTGCCGCTTTTTATCTTGAATCAGAGGTGGAAATCAAGCCGTGGCAGATAGAACGTTATGGCTTCAAAAGGCACGAGTATTTCAAAAGACCTTTTCAGATGGGAATATTTTTGCCGATAATAGTCTCCCTGGTTTCTTTAGGCAATCTGTTCTGGATGGCTTCCATGGTCTTTGACGTGAAGCCAAAAATCTACAGGGCTGCAAAACGCCACGGTCTGTATTCTTTTTCAGAGATGACAGAGGCTCACATAGGGCTGATTGCTGCCGCAGGGGTTTTGGTAAATCTCGCGGCATCTGTGATAGCTTATTTCCTGGGATTTCCCACCTTTGCAAGGATGAATGTTTATTTTGCGTTTTTCAGCATGCTTCCCTTTTCCGATCTCGACGGAAACAAGATATTTTTTGGAAATATGGTCCTGTGGAGCTTCCTGGCTGCCCTGGTGTTGATAGGAATCGGATACGCATTTTTCCTTACATGAAGAGCAATAAATATAAAGGAAAACACATAACAAATACAATGGAAAATAGCTGGTTTAAGGAAAAAAAGGTAACAGCCATATTTGCCGCTGTTGCATTTTTTACAGGCTTTCTGTTTGTGGACAGGGGGAGCATTTCTGGAAACATCATACTGGACGGCAGCTATTCCTTCAATATTGTTTCGTTGATAGGGCTGCTGCTGGTTCTCTGTTCAGCAGTCCTTGCGGCATACACGATAAGAAAGAGATAATTATTCTATAAGTGAAAAAAGAGATGCGGCTTTTCTATCAGATATTTGATATCATTGATTTAACAAAAATATTTAATAAGGAAGAGGATAAGAGTATTAATCACCATTATCAAAAAAGGAACCAGAAAAAACATCAAAATGGAATTTTTGGAAAAAATTACTCCGAGAGAATACCAGCAAAAAATCTTTGAATCCTGCGTAAGGAAAAACTGTCTCGTGGTTCTTCCTACAGGGCTTGGAAAAACTCTCATAGCCCTTATGCTGGCTGTCGAGAGAATGAAAAAATTTCCAGGGGAAAAGGTGGTTTTTCTTGCTCCGACAAAGCCCCTCGCAGAGCAGCACCTGTCTTATTTTACAGGAAATCTTCCGGAGCTTTTTGGATCTCTGGAATTATTTACAGGAGCAGTTGATTCCAAAAAAAGGCAGGAAATCTGGGAAACTGCAGACATTGTTTTTTCAACTCCCCAATGCGTTGCCAACGATATCAGCAAAGGCCTCTATAATCTGGAAGAGGTATGCCTTCTCATAGAAGACGAGGCCCACAGGTGTTTCAGGAATTATTCATATAATTATGTTGCAAAAAGATATATGGAAACAGCAAAGCATCCGAGAATTCTCGGGCTTACAGCTTCTCCTGGAAGCGAGGCCTCCAAAATTAAGGAAATCTGCAGGAATCTTTCGATAGAGGAGGTTGAGCTTCGTACAAGGGAAAGCCCGGACGTTGCACCTTACCTGCAGGAGCTAAAATTTGAAAAAGTTATTCTCGAACTTCCAAAAAAATTCCAGGAAATAAGGGAGGCCCTTCTGAGGCTTTTTCATTCATATGTTGATGAATTAAGAAACAGGAAAGTCTTCTTCGGAATGGCTTCCAAAACAGAGCTGATAAAGCTGCAGAAAAAAATCATGTTCAGTATTTCAAGGGGGAACAAAAATTACAACACTCTTCTTGCTGCCAGTGCCTGTGCGCAGGCAGTGAAACTCCAGCATGCCCTTGAACTCCTGGAAACACAGACTCTTCACGGATTCAGCAAATACCTTAAAGAATTGATGAGCCAGGCTGCAAAAAAACAGACTAAAGGGGTTGTTCGCCTTGTTTCCAAACCAGAGTTCGCATTTGCCTTCGCAGCATCAGAAGAGCTTCTGGCAAAGGGGCAGGAACATCCGAAGATAGAATCTTTAAGAAAAATCGTGAAAAAGGAATTCCGGGAAAATGAAAAAGCAAAGATGATTGTTTTTTCCCAGTTCAGGGAAACCGCGAGAATTCTCTGCAAGACACTCAATAGCATAAAGGGAATAAAGGCTAGGATTTTCATTGGGCAAGCAAGAAAGATAGTAGACCCTGGAAAAGGAAAAGAAACCTCAGAAATATCTGGGCTAAGCCAGAAAGAGCAGAAAAAAATCATCCAGGAATTTTCCAACAGAGAGATAAATGTGCTCTGCGCAACAAGCATAGGAGAAGAAGGCCTGGATATTCCGGAGGTAAATGTTGTTGTTTTTTACGAGCCCGTGGCTTCTGCGATAAGAGCTATCCAGAGGGCAGGCAGGACAGCGCGATTGATGGGGGGAAAACTGATAATGCTGATAACAAGAAAGACGAGGGACGAAGCTTACTTCTATGCTTCAAGGGCAAAGGAAAAAAGGATGCATTCTGCAATAAGCTCAATAAAGGAAAACCTGAAAAACGGAAGCGGAAACTCAGACGAATTCCAGAGGACACTATAATGAAAGAAATCTTCAATATTTTTTCAAGAAGGAAAATTAAGCAGCCAGAAAAACCTAAGATAACGGTTGATTACAGGGAGAAAAATTCACTTGTAGTTTCTGAACTAGCCTCTCTCGGCCTTGATATCGAAGTAAAAGAATTAAAGGTTGCAGATTATCTTGTCAAGGGAACAGCCATAGAAAGAAAAACAGTCTCTGATTTCATCAGCTCCATGAAAAACAGGCGGCTTCTCAGGCAGTTGGAAGAGATCAGGCAATACGAATCCAGGCTCCTCATTATTGAGGGGATAGACGAGCAGGAGCTCTACACCGATTCCAAGGAAATCATAGGAATGCACCCAAACTCAATCAGAGGTTTTCTCCTTTCAATTCTTTTGAATTACAAAGTTCCAATTGTCTTCACAAAGAATTATGAAGACACAGCAAGATTTATTTCAGTTCTTTCCAGAAAAGAACCGAGAGAGACTCCCTTGAACATATCGAAAAAATTCAGAAGCAAAAAAGAGCAGGCCCAGTATATTCTTGAAGGATTTCCGGGGATTGGGCCAAAGACTGCAAGGAAACTTCTGAAAAAATTCAGAACGATAAAAAGCATAATCAACTCAACAGAGGAAAATCTCAGAAAAGAGATAGGAAAAAAGGCAGAGAATCTTTTAAGGATTATTGAGCATCAATACTAGCGATGAAATAATCAACATTAATTAAATAGCCTTCGCTCCCTATCTTTACAGTAACCTTTTCTCCTTTTCCTTCAAAATATTTGTCTAGCTTTTCCTTCATTGAATCGAGAACTTCCGGGTTAGTACCGAATAGACCCACAACTTTTTCTCGATCACCTATTTGTTTTAGAAAAGTTTCCCCTAACCGAACAGCCAGACTTTCCAGATTTTCGGAGCCTTCTGTTGTTCTGGAATCAAGAACCATAAAATAAAAAATTTACAGATATTTTTAATGTTTATTATTCTAAAAGATACGTCTCCAAGTCTTCATAAACAGGCCCTTTGCGGCTAAGCGCGGATTCCTTAAGCTTGAAATTTTTGACTGGGAAATTCAACGTTTGGGGAATTTTTATTTTTCCGAGTTCTTTAAAGAATTTAGTTTTATTTTTGACGTATTTGATTCTGGCGATTGTTAAGTGGGACATAAATCTTCTCTCTTTTTCAAACAGGCGGTTCAATACATTGTCAACATTTTTTTGCAATTCATTGCAGTCTGTCATATGAAGCCAAACAATAATTTGCCTGTTATAATTTCTGGATTTTTGATTATCAAAAAAACCA
>DATEUW010000015.1:0-3613 GCA_035282925.1 Candidatus Nanoarchaeia archaeon | reverse complement strand
GTATTTGATTTTACAGACAAGCCTGTCAAAAAACCATATAGGGGAAGGTACCAAGGACAAAGAGGAGTGACTGGCAGCCTCGCATATGCAAATAAATCTGGAACAAACAGGACTAAGTAACTTTTATAAATCTCTTTATTTCTTAAATGAAAAGATGAAAGGCAAAATGGCAGAGAACATTGTTGAACTGGCAAACGGAAATGAATTTGAGGCTTTTACAAAAAAAGGGCTTGTTCTAATGGATTTCTGGGCAGACTGGTGCATGCCCTGCCTTGTGATGGCTCCTGTTATGGAAGAGCTCGGGAAAAAATTCCAAGGCAAGATTAAATTCGGGAAAATCGATGTCGATGAAAACAGGGAACTATCGGAAAGATTCCATATCCATTCAATACCAAACTTTATCCTTTTCAAAAATGGAGTGATTGCTGAACAATTCATAGGGTCAATGCCAAAAGAGGATTTCGAGGAAAAACTCAGGAAACATCTTTAGAAAGATTTTATTTAAATAAGAAAAATATGAAATATTTAGTATAATCACATTAACAATTTTCTAATAGATTAATCACAAAAGAATAAGCTTTTAAATTATCCATCCTATTTTTAAAAATGGCTCCGTAGCTCAGCCTGGTAGAGCACTGGACTTTTAATCCAGGTGTCGTGGGTTCAAATCCCATCGGGGCCATTTACTTAATGTGCAAACCCTAGCTTACAGAAACATTTAAAAGGCAAATTTTGATATCTTTTATTATTGCATAGTTATCAAAACTCTGCTACATTTAATTTCCGGCCACAATTAAATTCCCCGTCGTAACTAGCCCAAAAATCCTGAAAAAATGCACATTCTACAGCCGAAACACATCAAATTCAAAGAAAAAGAGGCAGAGGAACTGCTCGAAAAACTCAATATTTCTAAGGCACAGCTGCCGAAAATCCTTTCAAACGACCCTGCGCTTCCAGAGGGCTGTGTCGTCGGTGATGTTATCAAGATAGAAAGAAAAGAACCTGAAAGTGAGAAGACCAACGTCTATTACAGGGTCGTAGTATAATAAATGATAAAATTAATGATAAATAAGATAGTCAGAAAACAGGTTATGCTAAAGATAACTCAATAATAAGATGAATGTTAACATAAGTAAAATCAAGTTTAGACAGCTTAACACTAAATAATCGTGCATTAAAAACCCCAATAAAAACCCAAAAATGAAATCAAATCAAAGATTTTCATTCATTCGCCATAGGAATGTCAAATGAAGGCTGAAAAACACCTCATCGTGAAGAAATACCTGGAAGAGCACTCGCTTGTAGAGAGCAATATAATCTCTTTCAACAATTTCATAGAAAAGAGGATGCAGGAGATAGTGAACGAGATAGCCGAGACAATAAACAACGAGGACTTCGAGATAACGCTGGGGAAAATAGGGCTCGGAAAGCCAAAGGTCATAGAGGCTGACGGAAGCTCTTCCCTTATAACGCCGCACGAGGCGAAGCTGAGGAGCCTTACGTATGCAGCTCCCGTGACCATGGAGCTCACTGTGAAAAAAGACGACCAGGTAGACTCTGAGACAGTGGAGATAGGAAAAATCCCTATAATGGTTAGGAGCAAGGTATGCAATACAAACGGAATGTCCAGGGAACAGCTCATAGAAACCTATCACGATCCCCTGGACCCCGGAGGATATTTCATAATCAAGGGCAACGAGAGGGTCATGGTCATGGCAGAAGACTTGGCGGAAAACCAGCCTTTCATAGAGACGAATTCCAAGGACGAGCTAACTTTGAAGCTTTTCTCGTCAAAAGGGACATACAGGATTCCTGTCCTTATTTCAGAGAGCAAGGAAGGAATAATCGAGGTTTCTTTCAGCAAGTTCAAAGACATACCGGCAGTCATCATCCTGAAATCCCTTGGCCTGATAAAAGAGTCTGAAATTGCGAAATACATAGGAAAAGAAACTGATTCGGTGATAGTGAACCTTTACGAATTTGCAAACATAGCAACAAAAGAAGATGCCATGTTGTACATTTCTGAAAAAACAAACCTGCAGGGCACGAAGAAAGAAATCCTCGATCGTGTCAAGCAAAGAATTGATTCCTACCTTTTCCCGCACATAGGCCAGAAAAAAGAGGACAGGCTGAAAAAAGCCATCACCCTTTGCAAGCTGATAAAGCAGTTCTTAATCGCCAAGGAAAATCCGGAATTGCGGACAGACAAGGACCACTACGCGAACAAGCGTGTGCGTTTGTCAGGGGATTTGCTGGCAACGCTGTTCAGGGTCAATCTCGGAATCCTGATAAGAGACGTGCAGTATTCCCTCCAAAAATCTGCAAAAAGGAAGAAATTCTTCTCCATAAAGATAATAGCTAAATCAACGCTTTTTTCCCACAGGATTGAATCTGCTATTGCGACAGGAAGCTGGACAGGGGAGCGCTCTGGAATAACGCAGAACATGGACAAGACGAATTATCTTGCAATCATCTCGCAGCTTCAGCGTGTTTCTTCGATGCTTCCAAGCGACCAGGAAAATTTTGCAGCCAGGACCCTTCATCCGACGCATTACGGAAGATTCTGTCCGATAGAAACTCCTGAAGGAACAGAAATCGGTTTGCGAAAAAATCTCGCAATCTTGAGCCAGGTCTCAACGAGAACAGATCTCGACGAGGAAAAGTTCCTGAAAGACCTTGCTGTCCATGGGCTCGACGCATTGGAAACAGGGGAAAAGGGCACAGAGATTTTCTTCAACGGTATTTTTATCGGAAGTGTAAAAAATCCCGTGGAGTTTACGAGAAGCATAAGGGAGAAAAGAAGGCGCTCAGAGCTTCCAATTCAGATGAACATAAGATACGACGAGCATTTTCAGATAATTATAATTTCTACAGAGCCTGGCCGTGTTCTCAGGCCCTTGATAATATTGGATAACGGTGTTTCAAGGCTGAAAGATGAGCACCTCCTCAGAATTGAGAACAAGGAAATCGGCTGGAGAGATCTCGTAAAAGAAGGAGTCATAGAATACCTCGATGCTGCTGAAGAGGAAGAAGCCCTTGTCGCATTATACGAAGAAGAGTTGACTGCAGAATACACACACCTTGAAGTGGATCCCATAGACCTGTTCGGCGTAGTTACAAGCCTTGTCCCTTACTCAAACCATGATCAGAGCTCGAGGCTGAACCGTGGAAGTAAGACGCAGAAACAGGCCCTTGGCTTGTATGCCGCAAATTATCTGGCAAGGCTGGACACAGATGTTTCTGTTCTTCAGTATCCGCAAAAACCGATAGTAAGGAGCTTCATCTATGACACTCTTCAGGCATATCCTGCAGGGCAGAATCTCGTTGTTGCAATAATGACTTACGAGGGCTATAACATGGAAGATGCCTTGGTTTTCAACAGGGGAAGCCTGGAAAGAGGCGTTGGTCGCAGCTTTTACTTCAGGCCTTACAGCGCCATAGAGATGAATTACGCCGGTGGCTTGAAGGACGAGATCACAATACCAGATAAGGACGCCTCTGGTTACAAAATAGAGGCGAGTTACAGGCATCTGGAATCAGATGGCATAGTTTCCCCTGAAGCAGAAATAGGAGAAGGAGAAGTCATGATAGGAAAAGTCTCTCCGCCAAAATT
>DATEUW010000014.1:0-22905 GCA_035282925.1 Candidatus Nanoarchaeia archaeon | reverse complement strand
TCTCTCCGCCAAAATTCCTCTCAGAGGCAAGGGAAATTTCTGTAAGGACAAAGAAAGAATCCTCTGTAAGCATGAAACAGGAAGAGAAAGGAATAGTTGAAGCTGTTCTCATAACAGAAGACGACGACGGCAACAAGATAGTCCAGGTAAAAACTCGTGATCAGAGAATTCCCGAACTGGGAGACAAATTTGCAACTTCCCATGGACAGAAAGGAGTCATAGGGCTCGTAGTGGATGAAGAAGATGTGCCCTTTACATCAAAAGGCATCAGGCCGGATGTTATGTTCAATCCTCACGGGCTTCCGAGCAGAATGACTGTAGGCTATCTTCTGGAACTGCTTGCGGGAAAAGTCGGCTGCCTGAAGGGAGAGGTAATGGACGGAACAGCTTTTTCAGGAGCTGATAAAAAAGAGCTGGAAGAGCAGCTGAAAGAGCTCGGCTTCAGGTACGACGGAAAAGAGACCATGTATTCCGGAGTGACAGGAAATAAAATGCAGGCAAAGATATTTATCGGAAATCTTTACTACCTAAAGTTGAAATATATGGTTGGCAACAAGCTTCACGGAAGAGCATCTGGTAAAATTGCGCTTTTGACAAGGCAGCCTGTTGAAGGCAGGGCGAGAGGAGGAGCTTTAAGGCTTGGGGAAATGGAGCAGCAGGCAATCGTTGCCCACGGAGCCTCGCTTCTCTTGAAAGAAAGATATGACTCCGACAAGGTCCTTCTTCACGTATGCACGAGATGCGGAGCTCTTGCTATAGAAGACAACATAAGGAACAAAACAGTTTGTCCAATATGTAATTCAGAGGAAGTGGAAAGCGTGGAGGTTTCCTATGCCTTCAAGCTTTTGGTTGAGGAGCTCCAGGGACTGCACATTCACACGGCATTCGGATTAAAAAACAAGTATGAGTAAAATGGAAGAAATAATACTTTACCCAAGAATAAGTAAAACAGAAGACAGGTTAGGTTTTGGTTTGTATTGGAGAATACCTAAAGAACATAGAGAATTGGTTAAAAAAATAAGTCTTGAATTTAGAGAAGGTATACAAAAAAGAGTTGACTTAACCCAAAAAAACTTTGGGCTTCCTGCCTCTAACGGCAGTTATCCAAAATTATCTTGGAGTGGGGAAAAAGGATTGACCAGTATTGTGATTGGAGATGGCTGTCCGTGCGTCATATTAGGCTCTATGAATAATTATGATTTTCATAATGTAAATTCCTCAATTCAGGCTTTAGCACTTATTGAAATGTTATCAATTTACTTAAATGGATTACAAACACTGGAGTAAAAAACGAGAAAATGCAAAAACCGATAAGAAAAAAAATCAAGGAGATAAGCTTTTCTTTGCTAAGCCCTGAGAAGATAAAAAAGCTCTCTGTTGCAAAAATCGTGACTCCGGAGCTCTACGACATAGATGGCTATCCTGTCGACGGAGGATTGATGGACCTGAGGCTCGGGGCCATAGACCCTGGAGTAAGATGCCGTACATGCGGTGGAAGACTTAAGGAATGCCTCGGGCATCCTGGAACCATAGACCTTGCGCGCTCGGTAATCCACCTGAAATATGTTCCAATGATTGAACTGGGTTTGCGGTGCTTCTGCAAGGAATGCGGAAAATTGCTGCTCTCTGAAAAAGACACTGAAAAATATCCGCCAAGCATGAGAATCAAGAAAGCAAAGGATGTGAAAAAATGCCCCCACTGCAACTCTGCCCAGGAAAAGATAAAGCTAGACAAGCCGACGACTTTTTACAGGGGAAAGACGAGAATCTTCCCGACAGAGATAAGGGAAAGCCTGGTCGCAATTCCAGACGAGGAACTGAAAAAGATAGGAATAAACCCGCATTATTTCAGGCCAGAGTGGGGAGTGCTTACAATCCTCCTGGTTCCCCCTGTCACGGTGAGGCCTTCTATAATCCTTGAATCAGGAGAGAGAAGCGAAGATGACCTTACCCATAAACTTTCAGACATAATAAGGGCTAACCAGAGGCTTTGGGAAAATCTTAATGCCGGAGCGCCTGAAGTCATAATAGAAGACCTTTGGGATTTGCTTCAATTTCATATAACTACTTTTTTTGATAACACTGTCACGAGAATTCCTCCTGCAAGGCACAGGAGCGGACAGCCGTTGAAGACAATCACAGAGAGGATAAAGGGCAAAGAGGGAAGGATAAGAAAAAACCTTGCCGGAAAAAGGGTGAATTATTCCGGAAGAACAGTCATTTCTCCTGATCCGGCTATGCAGATAAACGAAGTCGGTGTCCCCTATGAAATCGCAAAGATTGTTACTGTATCGGAAAGCGTAAATGATTTGAACATTGAAAGACTGAAGAAAATCATAGAACGGGGAGAAGAATATCCTGGAGCAAATTATGTGATAAGGCCGGACGGGAAAAGGAAAAAAATAACCCCTGAGCTCAAGGAAGAGATAATCAACGAGCTTGTTCCTGGATACAAAGTTGAAAGACACTTGGAAAACGGGGACATAGTTCTCTTCAACAGGCATCCGAGCCTGCACAGGGGAAGCCTGATGGCGCATTATGTAAAAGTCCTTCCGGGAAGAACCTTCAGGCTGCATCCTGCTGTCAAGACTCCGTACAACGCAGACTTCGACGGTGACGAGATGAACATCCACAGCCCGCAGACAGAAGAGGCAAGGGCAGAAGCGAAAATCCTTCTGGAAGTGAAAAAAAATCTCATCTCTCCTAAGAACAACACTAACTGGATAGGCTGCATTAGCGACGCAATAACAGGAGGCTATCTTCTTGGGCTTGGCGAGTTCTCAAGGGAAGAGGCGAACCAGCTGCTCTATAATTCCGGAGTTGACGGGGAGTTTTCCAAAAAAAGCATTGCAGGAACCGAGATTTTTTCAAAGATACTTCCAAAGATGGACTTCTCCGGAGAATCCGTAAAGATAAAGGAAGGGGAAATAACAAAAGGCATTATTGACAAAAATCTTTTCGGTGATGAAGAGGGGCTGCTCATAAAGGAGATAGACAAAAAATTCGGAAGAAACGTTGCCTTTGATACCATAAGGAAAGCGTTCAACCTCGGGAAAAATTACCTGACAAAAAAAGGCATAACTATTTCTCTCGAGGATTTCGACGTGGAGCAGAAGGTCATCGACCTCTCTGAGGAAATAGTGAAAAGGGCTGAGGAAAAAACCAAAGAGATAATAGGGGAATACAACAGCAAAACTCTGGAAGTTATCCAGGGAAAAACCCCTGAAGAATCCAGGGAGATAAAAATCCTGAAAGTCCTCAACGAAGTCAGGACAAGGATAGGGGAAATCGTAAAGGCAGAGTTCCCGGAGGACAATCCTGTAACTCATATGATAAGGTCTGGCGGAGGAGGAAACATTCTCAACATAACGCAGATGGCCTGCTGCGTCGGCCAGCAGGACCTCGAGGGAAAAAGGATAGACATAGGATTCAACGACCGAACCCTTTCCTTCTTCAAACGGGGTGACTTAAGCCCTAAGGCAAAGGGTTTCATAAGAAGCCCGTTCATGAAAGGCTTGAAGCCTGCGGAATTTTTCTTCCAGGCGATAACCGGAAGAGCTTCCCTGATGGACACTGCATTAAGAACTCCCCGTTCCGGCTACCTGTACAGAAGGCTGGCAAACGCGCTTCAGGATTTGCGAAGAGAATATGACGGCACGATAAGGGACAGCAACAACAACGTAATCCAGTTTATTTACGGGGACGACGGAATGGATGTATCCAAACTGCACCTGGGAGAAAAACTAGAGCCAGGAGAGGCCATAGGGGTAATAACAGCACAGAGTTTCGGGGAGCCTTCGACGCAGATGGTCCTTAGAACTTTTCACTTCGCCGGAGTCAGCGAGATGCAGGTCACCCAGGGACTTCCAAGGCTGATAGAAATCTTCGACGCGAGAAAGAAGCCATCAAGCCCTAAAATGGAAATCTATCTGAAGAAAGAATACAACAATGAAAAGGACGCCAAGGTTTTTGCGGAAAAGATTAAGGAGATAACCATAAGCGACATTGCCTCTGAGATAAACATAGATTTCTCTGATAAAAAGATAGAGATAAAGATAGACAGGGAAGGCCTGCGGCAGAGCCATTCCTCCCTTAAAAAAGTGATTGAAAGGCTCAAGGAACTCGGTTTTTTGAGCAGGGAAAAAACAGATGCGATATCTGTGAATGCCTCTGAAATGAGCTTCAAAGACATATACAAGCTCAAAGAAAAATTGAAGAAAACAATAATCTCCGGGATAAAGGGAGTAAAACAGATTCTCATAGTGAAGAGAGACAGCGATTACATAGTCATGACCCTGGGAACAAATTTAAGGAAAGTGCTCGAGATGAAGGAAGTAAATCAGCAAAGGCTTCATTCAAACGATCTCCATGAGGTAACAGAAGTCTTTGGCATAGAGGCTGCAAGGCAGCTGATAATAAACGAGATTCAGGAAGTTCTGAATACGCAGGGACTCGACATAGACAAGAGGCATCTTAAGCTCGTCTCTGATGCCATGACAAACACAGGGGAAGTTAAAGGAGTCACGAGAATAGGAATCATTGCCCAGAAATCCTCAATCCTAGCAAGGGCGACTTTCGAAACCCCTGTAAAGCAATTCGTGAATGCGACGATAAAGGGAAACAAGGACCAGCTTACCAGCGTCATTGAAAATGTCATTCTCAACCAGCCGGTTCCGGTAGGAACAGGGCTTCCAGGGCTTCTGGTGAGGGTCGTTGGCCCGTTGGTAAAAAAGGAATCGATGAAAAAAGAGGCAGATAGAAAGATTATTGAAGAAATCAACAAATAATTCTTCAAAACTGAGATAGGTTTAAAAATTCCTTGTTCTTAAGGTGCTTATGGCGGATTATAGTCACAAAAGAAAAGAGGAAGAAAGAAGAAGCTATTCAGATATAAGGGAAAGAGCAAGAAGATATGGGGAGGCAATGGATAGGGCACATTATCTTAGAATGGAGAGGACCTTTGGAAGAGGAGGTCACGGAAAAAGCAGACCTGTTGGTGAGCAAATAGAGGGTCACGAAAAGTTTGTTGCAAACACTAAAAGGTTTGAGGAAGAAAAAAGAAAAGAAATAGCCGAGAGAAAAAGACGTGGACTCAGAAATCCAGCAGAAGAAACTCTTGAACAAAGGTTTGGTGTCATCATTGCATTCCTTGTTGCAGGCATCGCATTGATTTTCAGTTCTTTGAGACCGACGGGAAACGCTGTTTCCAATCTGACGCAGACGACTCCTGGCTTGCTGGGGCTGATATTCTTCATAGCGGGAATCTTAGGGATAATTTTCTATATAAGAAGAAAATAAAAAACACCAAATTTATTATGACTATCAAATGTTTATAAAAATGAAAAAAACGCTTATTTTTGTAATTGCTATATTTATTGTTCTTATTCTCGTCATTTATTTGTGGCCTGTTAAAACAAATTGGACTGAAGAAGAATTAACAAAATTAGGTGTGGTTGTGTATAGTGGATGCGGCGGACTTGGTTTTGCACAATGTCCAGAAGGTTATGATTGTATACTTCTTCCGTTAGTAATCATGGGGGTATTGGAACCAACTGAATCTGTACGTTTGACATCAGAATTCGCCAGATGTGTGCCGAAGGATCTGAATTTGTGTAGCACATTTTGCAATCCGCTTAGAGGTTGCTTGCTTCAAGAAACTCTTCCGCCACAGCTAGTATGTAATTAAATTCTTTTGTATTACCCTCTGATAAATCTTATAATTCTTGGTAACAATAAATTTATAAAATAATTTTAATTCACCTTTATAATCAAATGGCCAACACAATCAATATGCAGGACATGCGTTATCTGAATTTATTTGAGAGTATAATGAAGGTAAGAACGCATTTCTGCTTCAGATACAACGATGCGGTAATTTTTTCTGTGCCAAGGGAGCTTGTAGCGAAATCCATCGGTGAAAACGGGAGAAATGTAAGAAAGATGTCTGAAATACTCGGGAAAAGAATACGCGTGGTTGCTGCTCCGCGCGGATTGCAGGATGCTGGAGGTTTCATAAAGGTCCTCATAAGCCCTTTGACCATAAGAGGCTTCGAAATCAAGGACAACGAGATAATCGTCAGCGGAGGAAAAAACAAGGCCGCGTTGATAGGCAGGAACAAGCGCAGGTTTCTGGAAATGCAGAAAATTGTCGGGGATTTTTTCGGGAAGGATTTCAGGATTGTTTGAATATTCAGATAAGAATTTAGTTCTCAAAAACATTTTTAAACCGATTTCTAATTCTATTATTATGGGATTGAAAAGTGCCTTAAAATTTAAGAAAAACAGAAAGAAATTCAGATGGAGCGACAGGAAATATAAAGCGAAGACTCTGAACCTTTATGCAAAGGCAGACCCTCTCGAAGGGGCAAGCCAGGCAAAGGGAATTGTTCTGCAGAAAGTCCAGAAAGAGGCGAAGCAGCCGAACTCTGCCATGAGAAAATGCTGCAAGGTGCAGCTGAAAAAGAACGGCAAGATAGTAACAGCCTTTATTCCGGGAAACCTCGCCCAGAGATTCATAGACGAGCACGACGAGGTTTTGATTGAGCGTATTGGCGGAAAACAGGGAAGAACAAAGGGAGACATCCCTGGAGTCAGGTTTCAGGTCATCCAAGTAAACGACCAGCCGCTGCATCTTTTGTGGCTCGGAAAGATAGAGAAAGGTAGAAGATAAAATGGTTAAAATGTTAATGTCAGTAAAATCAATTTTGGCTGCGATTAATAAGATGAATTATAAGTTAAATAAATTTCAGATTGATACTGCATAAAAATGGAACCTCTAAAATTCAAGATTTTTGACCTGTATGATACAGAAGGTATTTCTGTGGAAGATCCTGGCCTGAAAAATGTGATAAACTTAAAACCGAAATTAATTCTGAAAAGCCACGGAAGGAATTTCCAGAAATTCGGGCAGACGAAAATAAATCTCGTCGAAAGGCTAATAAACAGGCTCGGGGTCGCTGGGCACAGGGGGAAAAAGCACAGGATAATGCTGGGAACCTCTACAGGGAAATATACGAGAAACGCACTGATTGTTTTGGAAGCCCTCAAGTTGATAGAGAAAAAAACAGGAAAAAATCCAGTAGTGGTTTTTGTGAAAGCTGTCGAGAAATCGGCTCCGAGAGACGAGGTAACTGCGATTGAATACGGCGGAGCCAGATATCCTCAGGCAGTCGATGTTTCTCCCATGAGGCGTGTGAACCTTGCAGTGAAAAATCTGGTGCACGGAGCTTCTGACAAGGCATTCAACAAAAAGAAAAGCATCTCGCAGGCTCTCTCAGAAGAAATAATTCTTGCTTCCGAGGAAAACGGTGATAGTTTTGCTGTAAGGAAGAGGATAGAATCTGAAAAACAGGCTGATTCTGCAAGGTAATTGTATCTTAAAGAACAACAAACCTTTTAAAGAAAATTTTGTTTTGTGAATCATGACGGCAGAAGAAGAATTAAGAAAGCTGGTAACGAGTGATAATTACACAGGCAGAGCAACAAGTCACTTGGCAAGATTTCTGAGACAAAGCATAGAAAGAGGGGAAATAAATTTTAACGGAAGTTCTGGTTTTTATGTTCCCAAAAGCATTGCTTATGTACATGGCGGCTTATTGATCAGGTCTGGGCTGATTAGGTCTGTGGCAGTTGGCGGAATTGAAGATGGTGGCCTTAAATATTTTTTAACAGACAGTGGCGTTAGGCTTGGAAGAATGGCGCTTGAAGAAAGTGCTCAAAAAGATCCCCCAACAAGATAATTATCTTTTCCTAACAAACTCTCTGATTTTCACATGCTTTTTTAATTCGTTTATTATCTCATGCCTCATGTCTCTCTCAATGGCTTCCGGCGGAAAAACCCCGTAATTTTTAATTTTTGGAATTATCATAGCAAAAACTTTTACTGCGAGGGCTGTTGGATATGAAATAAAATTGGCATATAGTCCCAGGCGATTTATTTCCTTTTGTTCTGGAAATATCGCATAGAAACCTGCTCTTTTATTTCTTCCATTCCTATTTCCTTCTGCCTCTACCGCGAAAATAAACTGGGCGTCATTCGGGACCTTCATTTTTGCAAAATCTTTTTGTTTTGTCTTTGCCAGAGCAGATATGAATTCGGCAGGGCTTATCTCGCATTTTCCGGTTTTTATTTCTTCCTCTGAAACAAGGCCGAGCCTCATTAAAAATTTTGCGATATTTGCCTGGTTGTCGAAAATCTTTATATCGACGTTTTTTACTTTTATGAAAAGAGGGATTGTCCCAACTTCTTCCTGAGAAACGAGATAAACTTTCTTTTTTCCAATGCCTCTCGGAAACATATAAACTTCCTCCTCTGAAAAGTTCTCCATAACCTTAAATTTTCCTTTTCTGTAAACTAGGGGTCTCCAGTTTATTTCATCTAAAAGCCATTCAATTGACCATGGAAAATAAAAATCAGATGTTTTTGTATTTTCATACAGGCGGATTTTTATTGAATCGATTTTGTCAAAAAGGTCGACACATTCTTTTGCCAGGAGGTTTGTAAGGCCTGGGGAAGCTCCTGTATTTATAAGACCGATGAGTTTCTTTTTTTTAAATTTCTCATTGAAATCCAGCTGCTCAACCTTATACGGGCTTTTGGACCTTGGATTTTTATCAAAATCCCAGTAAGAGGCGAGGTCCATGTAATTTACCCTGTTTTTCAGGCAGGCGCCCAGCAGGATTTTATTAAAAAAAGGAAGAGACGCATTGATGATGAGGTCTGGTTTTTCCTTTTTTAGAAGAGCTGTTATTTGCTTAATGTCTGATATGTCTATTTCCTTGAAATGAATTTTTCCCTTGTTTCTAAAGTGAGTGATGGTCTTTTCCACACATACTATTGATTTTATTTTTCTTTCCCTGGAAAACATCTCGCATAAAACAGAGCCGACAGCGCCATGGCCCATCACCATAATTTTCATTATGAAAAAAGTCAAAGCCAGTTTTTATATCTTATCAAAAAATTTTACGAGAAACTTTATAAACTATTTTTACAAATCTCTATTATTCATGGCTGAAAAAGAGACGCAGTTCGAGAAAATAAAAAGGCTGAGCAAGAATCAGAAACATATTCGTAATATTGCAACCTCTGCACACATCCACCATGGAAAAACAGCCCTTACAGACAACCTTCTGGCTGCATCAGGCCACATGGCTGCAAAGGCTGCAGGAAGCCTTGAACAGGGGATGGCGACATGGCAGCACGCAGACGAGCAGGAAAGGCTGATGACGGTTGATGCCGCAAATGTCTCCATGGTCCACAATTTCCATAGCCAGGAATATCTGATTAATCTGATTGACACTCCCGGGCACGTCGATTTTTCAGGGAATGTCACGAGGGCCATGAGAGCCATCGACGGAACTGTTGTCCTTGTGGATGCTGTTGAGGGTATAATGCCGCAGACAGAAACAGTGATAAAACAGGCGCTAAGAGAAAGGGTTAAGCCTATCTTGTTCATAAACAAAGTTGACAGGCTGTTTAAAGAATTGAAGCTGACTCCCGATCAGATGCAGCAGCGTTTTATTAAGATTTTCCATGAGTTCAATGATTTGATAAAAAAAATTGCAGAGAAAGAGTTCGGGGAAAAATGGCTCGTGGATATAAAAGATGGAAGCGTCGCCTTCGGTTCTGCTCGTGAAAACTGGGCGCTTTCTGTGCCTTTCATGGAGAAAAAGGGAATCAAATTCAAGGACATAGCCAAGCTTTATGAAATGAGCGAGGAGGAAAAAAAAGCCTGGGTCTGGAAAAATGCCCCTCTTTATGAGGTTCTTCTTGACATGGTTGTAAAGCATCTTCCGAATCCTATCGAGGCCCAGAAGTACAGGATTCCAAAAATCTGGCACGGAGAACTTGATTCTGACTTCGGAAAAAGCCTGTTGCATTGCGATCCTCATGGGAAAGTTGCTTTCGTTATTACGAGGATTGTCATTGATCCGAGAAGCGGGAAAGAAATTTCAGCTGGAAGATTATTCTCAGGGACATTGACTGCCGGTTCAGAAGTTTACCTCAATCTCGCAAAGAAAAAACAGAAGATACAGCAGCTTTTTGTTTACAACGGGGTAAAGCCGGAACAGGTAGAAGAAATCGGGGCAGGAAATGTCCTTGCGATATCTGGCGTGACAGGGGAGGCAGGAGAAACCATAACCCTGGAACCAGAGACAGCGTTTGAAGAACTGAAGCATATATTCGAGCCTGTCATAACAAAGGCGATTGAAGTAAAAAAGACCGCAGACTTGCCGAAACTGGTAGAGATACTGAAGAAAGTCGCCAAGGAAGACCCTTCGATAAAGATAGAAATCAACGAGCAGACTGGCGAGAGTTTGATGAGCGGAATGGGCGAGCTTCATCTCGAAATAATTGAAAACAGGATAAAGACAGAAAAAGGGCTTGATGTCAAAACCTCTGAGCCGATAATAGTCTACAGGGAGACTGTGGGAAAAGAATCCACTTCTGTAGAGGGAAGAAGCCCGAACAAGCACAACAGCTTCTACATACAAGTCAAACCCCTGGAAGATGATGTTTACGCGGCAATAAAATCCGGAGAATTGCGTGGGGGAAGGATCAAGAAAAAAAGCCAGGACATTTTTGATGTTCTCTCAAAGCTCGGCTGGACAGGTGATTCGATAAGGGATGTCAGGGATGTCTATAAAGGAAATGTCTTCATGGATGAAACCCGCGGGGAAGTCCATATAGGGGAAGTTCTCGATATGGTCCTGGATGCCTTCGAGATGGTCATGGACAAGGGGCCGATGGCCAGAGAGCCCTGCATGAAAATGAAAGTCTCTCTCACAGACATAAGGCTTCACGAAGATGCAATCCACAGAGGCCCTGCACAGGTTTATCCTGCTATCAGGGAATCAATAACAGAGGCGATGAAAAATGCAAATTCCTATATCCTGGAGCCGCTGCAGACTTATCTTTTTGAAATGCCTGACAAATTCCTCAGCGCTGTCACAAAGCTCGTCGGCAGCAAGCGCGGGCAGCTTCTTGAAGTGAAGCATGCAGAAGGCCATGCAGACATGAAAACAAAGCTTCCTGTCGCAGAGATGATTGGGTGGAGCAGCGATTTAAGAAGCGCCACAGAAGGCAGGGGAACTAGCTCATTGCTAGACCAGAGTTTCGAAAAAGTTCCTGCAAGCCTCCAGAAAGATGTCATCAGGAAAATAAGAAAAAGAAAGGGCTTGGCGGAAAATCAGTAACTAATTTTTGCACATATCATCATATTTATATAATTAATTTTCCATTTTATTTCATGAATAAAATTTATTTTTATTTAATAGGGCTGGCATTATTAATAATCTCTTTTTTCCTTGAGAATAGCGTGGCTGGTTTTTTTGTGAATAACAGAATAGGATTTTTTGATGACATAGCAATTTTTATTCATGGTATTGAAAGTTATGTATTATTTGCATTTGTATTAATTATAATGTTGATGTTTAAACAGAAAAAAATGATTTTGCCATTAATTTTAACATTCATATTTTATCTCGGAGTAACTTACTTTATTAAAGTCATTGTTGCAAGACCAAGACCTTTTACGAAATTTGATTTTCCAGACCTTGGGGAAACTGGTATAAACAGAAGTTTCCCGAGCGGGCATTCGACAGCATCTGCTTCTGTGATGAGATTTTTTGAATTTAACAGAATATTGCTATGGGCTTGGATAGCTGTCACAATCTTAATCATGTTTTCGAGGGTTTATCTTGGAATGCATTACTTGAGCGATGTAATAACAGGGCTTATTCTCGGTTATTTCATCGGTGATGCAAGCATTTTTCTGATGGAAAAGCTCCAGAAGAGAGGGTATTTTTAAAATCCTTAAAACAAAACATTTTTAAATGTAAATTTTTTTACTCTATTACTAAAATTTTCTCACGAAAATTTTCAAACAAACATGGCTAAAGAAAAACCAAATATGAACGTGATCTTTGTCGGACACGTCGATGCGGGGAAATCAACAATAGTCGGAAGAATGCTTTTTGATACAGGCGCTGTTTCTGAACAGGAAATGACAAAGCTGAGGCAGGAAGCTGAAAAACACGGAAAAATCGGTTTCGAATTCGCTTATGTCATGGATAAGATAAAAGAAGAGAGGGAGAGGGGTGTAACAATAGACCTGGCTTACAGGAAGATACTCACGCAAAAATATCAGATAACTATTATTGATGCGCCAGGGCACAGGGACTTTGTCAAAAACATGATTACAGGGGCAAGCCAGGCAGACAGCGCTTTCCTCGTAATTGCCGCTCCTGCAGGAGTTCAGCCCCAGACAACAGAGCACCTGTGGCTTTTGAGGACAATGGGCGTCAGAAATGTTGCAGTAGCCATAAACAAGATGGATGCTGTTGATTACAAGGAAGACAGGTTCAACAAAGTCAAGGAGGAAGTAGGAAAATTGCTTCAGGGCGTGGGAATAAATCTCGAGACAACTCCTTTCATCGCCTGCGCTGGATTGAAAGGAGATAATGTTGCAAAGAAATCTGACAAGATGCCATGGTATAAAGGACCAACTATTCTTGAGCAGTTTGACCAGTTTCCCCAGCCAAAGCTTCCTACAGATTTGCCTATGAGAATGCCTGTCCAGGATGTTTATGAAATTACAGGTATAGGGACAGTTCCTGTTGGAAAAATAGAAACAGGGACAATGAAGGTAGGCCAAAAAGTAATAGTATTGCCTGGAAGAACCGGAAAAGGAGTTGAAGGAGAAATCAAAACAATAGAGATGCATCATGAAACTCTTCCAGAGGCTCTTGCAGGGGACAATGTAGGAATCAACATACGTGGAGTTGGAAAAAAGGATATTGCGCGTGGCGATGTTATCTGCGAGGCTGCAAGGCCATCAAAAGTTGTTGAGGAATTTATAGCAACTGTAACAGTTATCAACCATCCGACAGTTCTGGCAAAAGGATACACTCCTGTTTTCCATGTTCACACCGCACAGGTTCCATGCCAGTTCGTGGAATTGATTGAGCAGATTGACCCAAGAACAGGAGAAGTAATAAAGAAAAGCCCTGATTTCCTGAAAAACGGCGATTCTGCAAAAGTGAGGATAAAGCCCCAGGGAAATCTCTGCCTGGAAACCCAGAAGGAAAATGCATATATGAGCCGTTTCGCTGTGAGGGACGCAGGCTCAACGGTCGCAGCAGGAATCTGCACCGAGATTGTTAAGAAGAAAAACTAAAGTTTTTCTACATCGTTTTATTTCATGAAAACGCTGGAAGAAGAATTAATTCTTTTTAATTTTAATGAATGGAAATGATGGTAGTGTAATCATACCTGCAAGAGTCATAAGAATAGATGGTATTACTACAATAGGAATATATCCTCTATATTTGTCGTATCTTTCATAAGCATTTACATTTTTTGTGACTTCTTCTTGTGACATTAAGTATTTAAGTTCTTTTTGAAGAGTTTCGTAATGCTCAATTGTTCGAGATTCTAAGATTTTTCTTGCTGTAATCGGTTTATCCAATTCACCCCTTATTTCATAGACTCTATGTACCTCCTTAGGTAAATTAGCTTGTTTTTGTCCGTAATAATGCTGCATAGAAATACCGCCCAAATATCCAGATAATCCTAAAGTAAGTAGTCCGATTCCAACGCTTTTTCTTAACATGCTTTTAGCTGGTACAAGGAATTTATAAATATTTCCGTATTGTAGTTACTTTTAAGTAATTTTATTTATTGATGGATTCGCTGCTCTAATTCTTCCTGTAATCCTCTTTGAAGGATACCATATTCGCAATCTATCTTTCTTCTCAGGGCTTCTATTTGATCTGAAACTTTTCTTAGTTTATCTCCATATTGAATCTGAAGCCTTGCGAGTTCTAGCTGGTGATTTGAACCATTTGACAAGGTAATATATCTTAATGCAATACCCCTCTCTTTAACTCCTAGATTCTGGACAAAATGATCAATGAGCGATCTTGCCTCCAAATTTAAATTTTTCCTCATAAAAAGCAATTATTCTTATTGTCTTATAAATTTTTCTGTCTTTTAACCACATTTAAGTAATCTTTTTTATTATTGTAGCTTCCACAATAATTCTTAAAAATAGAAAGAAACTGCAAATTCCATGTCTGATGAAAGATTTGGAACATTAAAATTTGATACATGTGCCCACGCTGTTCTTGCCCAATGTGGAGATGATAATGTAATAATAGAGTACTGCTGTTCGCAACCAGATGTCATGAAATCTGGAAAATATTATCCTTTAACCATTAAGGTTCGTTATGAAGATCAGTATGTTGAAGCTGTTAGATTGGGTGTTGTTTCTGATGATATGGTTCCCTTGTATGTTTCTTGGGAACAGAGAAATAAGCAGGAAGAAAGAATTGAGAATCAGCTTGTTGCATGTGCAGAATGTCAGTTCTACAAGATGAAGAAAGAGGATCTCTATAAGAAAAAAAACTGAATGATTCCAAGATTCCACAATAATTCTTAAATACTCATACAGATTATTCTTTGTATGTTAAGAGATACATTAAAGCCGGGAATGACAAAATCAGAGATTGAGCAGTTTCTTCAGGGGAAAGGAGATTATGTCCAGATAGACCACCTGGGCAGATTTCTGAAAGAGCCTGTGGCCCTTGAGACGAAGAAGTTCGTTTTTCTGAAACTCGCGGCTCTTTACGAAAAAGCCAGGATGCTGAACGAGGCTGCAAAGATGTACGACAATACCGCAGGACTTTCAATAGCTTTCACGGAAAAGATAAAGCATTACATGAAGGAGACAGAGCTCTATGCAGAATTGGGGGCTTTCGACAGGGTGGAGCAGGCCATGAAAAAGGCGATGGCTCAGGCAAATTCCAGGGAGCAGGAGGAAATAAGAATCTCGGTAAAGATTTTTTACAAGGAACAGGCAAAGATTTGCGAGGCAGAATTAAGGAGGAACCAGGCAGCAAGATTCTATGAAAAAATTCTGGAAATGAGGCTCTCTGAAACTGAAAGGGTGGGAATCAAGGAAAAACTCCTCGAGCTGTATAAAAAGCTCGGAAAACTCCACGAATACCAGGCTCTGGAGAAAAGTCTTCAGAATTAGAAACGAATTTAGAATTTAAAACTCCCAAATAGGTAGTCGGACCTAATAAGGCTATTATCTTTTTGAGATATTCCACAATTCTTCAAAATATTTTCTAAATGAATCAGATGTTCCTTTGTCTTTAATTAGAATAGTAATGGGCTCATCTCTCCTAAATATTATAGCAGTCATATCTATAAAAATTAATATCTCTGTTGGTGTATAATCAAAAAGAAATCTTTTGTTGTAAGTCTTCTTTAGATTTTTCTCAATCTTTTTTACGTAGTTTCTCGCACTTTCATTAAAAATTATTTTTATTTTAAGCCCTTTTTTGAATGCCATTCTTCCATGTTTTGTATAAAACATATCTAACTTTTTTTCTTCTTTACCTGTTCCTGCTCCGATAATATAAACTTTCTCATTCTTTTTAGCCATCTCCAAAAGATTGACATAAACGGTTTCCATTCCTTTCCACCCTATAAAAACTTCTACTTTTACACTCTCTGGAATATTATCATAATGTGATTGAAGTTTTGGTATAATCTTCTCTAATTCTTTTTCTTCTTGTAGAATTTCTTCTTGTTTTTTACGAAGATAATCTCTAATTCTAACTGGCGGAGCCCCCATAAATTGTTTTACTCCGTTTTTTATGATAGTACTACATAACCCTTTATCAATTAATTTATCAGTTATTTCATAAATTTTTGAAGGAGCAATTTTAGATTCTTTGATAAGATTCCCTTTTGAAGAAGTGCCTAACCTAATGAGAGCTATATAAACTTTTATTTCAGACTCTGTTAGTCCAATTTTTCTAAGAAGATTATAACTCATTTCTTCTTCCATATCGTCACCTCTTATGGGGGGGCTATTATTTATAAAGGCTTCTGTAGCTATAACTAAAGAGCAAAAATGGAAAATACAATATATTATAATACACGCAGGATTGTAGATGAAGGGGAGATAGTGATAACAACAAAGAATCCATCAAAACGTTTTTATGGTGTGTGTGGCTCTGTTGATAGAAAAAGATATATTTTGGCGGGAGTCTTAATAACTGGTGCTGCCGAATTGCATTCTATGGATGTTACAAAACGAAAAGATTTAGAAGCATTTGTAGAAGCGGTTGATAGTTGCCTTTTCTTTTTTCCTGCAGGAGGTATTGTATATAAGTTACCAATTAAAAAAGCAAAAGAATTAAGAACCCATGACAAAAAGATAAAAATAGATGTAAATAAAGTAAGGTCGCTTCTTGATAGTGTAGGGATGAGTTTAAGTGGCGGATTAATGACAAGTATGTCTTTTGTTCCAAGAGGAGAACTAAAGTATGAAAAGAAAAAAAAATAAAACAGAAAATAGGAAAGAAAGTAAAACTCCCTTAGAAAGAGAATTAGAGGTAATATTATCTGGAGGTAGTGTAATTACAGCAGAAGGAGAACAAATAACTTCATATAATTGTCCAAGAAGTTATTCTGAAGCTCTTAGAAGGGGATTAAACTTTTACATGTCTGAAGAATCTTAATTTTTAATTCTTTGCTTTTCATATGCTATTCGGACGTTATTTGTTTTTCGGACTGTATTAAAGCATACAAAAGCCTTAAAAAGCCGGGATATCTTAAAAATTGGTAGAAAAATATTGGAAGATAATTGTCAAAGATTATCACAATCACATTCAATTTCAAATTCGTTAGCTTTATTGCTTTAAAAGAAGAAAAGTCTTCTGGATATTTTTCTGTATAATTAAACAAATTTGGATGCAATCCAAAAGGAAAACAAAATGGCGAAAATAAGCCCTGTATCAATTAAGTATATGATACATGCGACTTTCAGGGTAGAAGGCGCTTTGGAAAAGCCTGACGTAATCGGAGCTATCTTCGGGCAGACAGAAGGGCTTCTTGGATCAGACCTGGAAATGCGCGAGCTTCAAAAAGAAGGAAAAATCGGAAGGATTGAAGTCGAGCTTGAAAGAAAGGACAAGATAACAACAGGCATCATAAAAATACCAACTGCCTTGGACCAGTCAGAGACAACTCTTATCGCTGCAGCTGTGGAAACAATTGAAAAAATAGGCCCATGCGATGCCCAGATTCAGGTTGAAAGAATTGAGGACGTGCGCGGAAACAAGAGGGATTACATAATTGAGAGAGCAAAGAAACTAATGTCTGAGCTGAAGGGAACAACCGATTCCAGGGAGATTTCCAAGGAAATCAAAGAGTCTGCAAGAACTGCCGATGTCAAGGAGTACGGAGAGGAAAAACTTTCTCATGGAGATATTTCCGGCAACGAGATTGTTGTTGTTGAGGGGAGAGCAGATGTCCTGAATCTGATGAGAGCAGGCGTAAGCAACGTGATTGCCATGAACGGAACAAAGCTTCCCGAGAGCATCAAAGAACTTAGCCAAGAAAAGGAGATAACCCTGTTTGTTGATGGAGACAGGGGAGGAAAGCTGATAGCAAAGAATGTAACAGACAATGCAAGAATAAGGTATATTGCCGTTGCGCCTGACGGAAAAGAAGTTGAAGAGCTCACAGGAAAAGAAATCCTCATCTGCCTGAGAAAGAAAATTCCCGCAAGAGAGTTTTTGTCAAGAGGCAGGTTTTAAGAAAGAACTTTAAGGCAGGGCCAGAAGCTCTGCTGCTTCTCTTTTAAATAAGATTATACCTTAAGATAATCCGGCATCTTTGCTGAATTCCCGAAATAAATCAGGCATTTTTTTGTATAACCATTTGTTGAATTTTATGAATTCTTCTGTTTCATTTTTTACATACCCAGTAATCTTATCATACTCCTTATTTTCATACCAGACAGGGACATGACTGCCTATTCCCTTCTTCCCTGTCAGATCGCTCAATCCTGAACCTTTAAACTGGCCGCGATTCATTAAAATTCCTACAGCCCTCAAATCAATAAAAGGAAAATTAAGAATGTCCAAGGAAGGCAAACCATTGAGTTCGCTTCTTATTTTCAGGAAATTATGCTCAAAACCAAGGTTGTATCCGATTGGGACAAAACTAAAATCGTAGCTGTCCAAGATCCCGCTTTTTTCTATAAATTCCTTCAGGATTTCCTTTTCAGATGATTCCCATTCTTTTAAGATTACCAGCTCTCCCACTGCTTCTCCGGTATACCTGTCTAATTCCTGAAATTGGATCGTGATGATCCTATCTTTTGCAGGGTCTAATCCTGTTGTTTCAACATCAAGATAAAAAGTTCCCATTTTTCCGGTATAATAAAATTCATGCAACTTTAATTAATTTTCTTTTAAATAAGATGCCTATATTCCGGATGTTCCTTATATGATCCAGGCAATCTGTTTTTTGATTTTCTCTGCCGTCGTAGATTACCATAATCAGGCCCTGTCCGGTCTTTTAACTGGGTGTAACTGACAGTAAGTACTACAAAATGAATATTTTCTGTTGTCACCATAAAGTTTATAAATGAAATCCAAGTTTCCTGCTTCATAGGAAACCTAGTTTCCTGGGAAAAAATAAATAAGATGATACACACAATGGAAAAGAAATTTTTGGTTTCTTTCCTATTAGCGGTGAGTGTTCTGTTCCTTGCTGCTACTGTAAGCGCTGCAGGGCCACTGGCAACCATCACAGATGTTGAAGTTGACGGTGTCAATGTAAATGCAAGTCCGGCAATAGTTGTCGGAGATTCGGTGCTTATAAGAGTTGACTTTAACTCTTTGGAAAACGCATCTGATGTTACAGTAGAAGCGGAAATAGAAGGCGACAAAGAAGACGTAAGGGCTGAGACCAGGGCCTTCGATGTAGAAACAGGATTTGAGTATTCGAGATCCTTGAGGCTCGATGTTCCCTTTGACCTGAAAGACACGCTTAGCGGAGATGTTACTTTGAACATTGACATAAGCGGTTCAGGATTCAAAACAGAGGCTACTTACACCTTGAGACTTCAGAGAGCGCCTTTCGATGCAGCCATAAAGGCAGTCAGTGTTCCTCAGACAGTCAGTGCCGGAGAAACTTTGCCGGTCGATGTTGTTCTGAAGAACCTTGGCTATGATGACCTTGATGACCTTATGGTGACCGCAAGCATACCTGCCCTTGGCTTAGAAAGAACAGCCTTCTTCGGAGACCTCGTTGCATTGGAATGTGACGATGACCTCAATGCCACAGATAACTACGGCGTTGATATCACGAGAAAATGCGATGAAGATGACGAAGACACTGTTGCAGGAAGGATATTCCTTCAGCTGCCATGGGACGTTGAAGCTGGAATCTATGCTCTCGAAGTAACTGTCGAGAACGATGACACGACTTCAAGCAGAACAGTTCAGGTCGCTATAGAGAACGCCTTTTCTTCTGGAAACTTCATAGTTTCCGGAAACCAGTTGCTTATCGTGAATCCTACAAACCAGGTTGTTGTCTACAGAATTGTTCCTGAATCAACAGGCACTGTTTCTGTAAGCGTGAGCGAAAGTCTTGTTGCTGTTCCAGCTGGATCGAGCAAGACAGTTTTCGTTGACGCAACATCAAACGTTGCAGGAACACAGACATATGCAGTGAATATTTTCTCTGCAGATGGTTCACTCCTGGAAAGAATGGAATTCACAACTACTGGAGATGGCGGCACCGCAAGTCCAATCGTTGTATTAACAGTCATACTGGCAATAATTTTCATAGTATTGCTGGTTGTTCTGATAGTACTGATTGGAAAGAAACCCGAGAAGTCTGAAGAATTCGGAGAAAGCTATTACTAATTTTTTTATTTAGCTTTCTTATTTTTTTTTATTTTTTTTATTTATAGTTTTCAGTATATTTTAGGGGAAAATGTCAATTGATACGGTAATCGCTAATGCATCTCGCTCATTAAAATTAAACAGTTTTGATGGAAATAGAGCAAGAGAAATCCGGAAGAAAGCCGGCTTAACGCAGGATGGATTGGCAAGACTTTGTGGTTATTCTGGAAAAAATCCCCGGGATATGATTAAGAAATTTGAAAGTGGAGAGGTAATTCCTAGGGGTATTAGGGGAACGGCAGGAAGGAAATATATTAGTTGGGTGGAAAAAAATTGTTATAGGTTAAATAAATAAATTTTTAACTATCCTCGCCGATAAAAGGCACAAAGATAAAGCCAGGAATTCTCTTTTTTATCTCGAACTCGGATTCTGATTTTCTCCTGATCGCAATGAGCTCCTGCTCGAAACGGGAGCCTTTCGGTGCAACAATGATTCCTTTATTTTTCAGCTGGGCCATTATCTTTTCAGGAATATCTCTGATAGCTGCACTTATGATTATTCCGTCAAAAGGAGCTTTTTCGGAAAGACCTTCTGAGCCATTTCTGTTATATATTTTAACATTATCATAACCTCCAAGATTTTTCCTGGATTTTTCAGCTAACTCTTTTATTACCTCTATCCCATAAACCTTCCCTTTTTCTCCTACGATTTCTGAAAGCAGAGAAAGGACATAACCGCAGCCAGAGCCTATCTCCAGGACTTTCTGCCCTTTCTTTAAACCCATTAAGGAGAGCATCACGGCAATCGTGTATGGCTGGCTTATAGTCTGGCCACGGCCAATTGGAAGAGCAGTGTCTTCATAAGCCATAGCCCTGACATTTCCAGGAATGAAGTCTTCTCTTTTTACCTTTGAAAATGCGTCAACAATTTTCTCAGAAAATCCTTTTTCCCTTAAACTGCTGAGAAGCTCTTCTTTGTTCATTTTTAATAAAAAGATATTAAATTTATATATGTAGCGAAAAATAACAAAAGTTATATAGAAGTTAAATAACAAAAGATTATGGGTTTAAGGGTTTTGGTTGAGGTAATGGCCAGGGAAGTTCCTCTTGAAAGGCTTCCAGAAATAAAGCAAAATCTTGAATTTCTTGCAGGACAGCCCCTTATGAAAGTTTATCCTGATTATATAGGAAAGAAACTTGATTATGAAAATGGACACAGAATTATAATAGTAAACAGGGATTATGAGGGTAACAGACCTGAAGAGGTATCATTTGAATACACCATCATCGATCACGCCCGTGTGGAAGAGGGCATTTTTCCTGTGGGCAGCATAAGATATACCCAAAAAGAGTTAGAGGGATTAAGACAGACAGGCGGAAAAGGAATGATAGTAACAGGTTAAACCTTTATACTAATGATTTTTGAAACTCCCTCATGCATGCTCACGCCGTAGAGGTTGGTCGCCCTGCTTATGACTTCATCGTTGTGGGTTATTATCAGATACTGGCCTTTCTGCATGTACTTGTTCAGCAAGCCGGCCAGGCGCTCTGAGTTTCTCTTGTCAAGGGCGGCATCTATCTCATCGAGAAGATAGAAGTAATAAGGCCTGTATTCCTGGATTGCGAATATGAGGGAAAGGGCCACGAGGGTCTGCTCCCCTCCGGAAAGGGACTTAACATCAAAATATCTTCCGTGTCCTGTCTTTACAGTTATCTGGACTCCTGCACCAGGCTCAAACGGCTCTTTGGGGTTTTCAAGCTCCAGATAAACATGCCCTTTGACGCTCAGCTGAGAAAAATTTCTCGAGAAAAGCTCGTTCAGGGTTTTCAGAGTTTGCAGAAATACCTTTTTCTTTTTCATGTCTATCTCCCGTATTATTTCAAGAATCCCAAGTTTTTCCTTTTCTATCGTTTCCGCTTTTTCCTTTATCAGATCGTATTCTTTTTTTATCGAATCGTAGACTTCCAGGGAGCGAAGGTTCACAGAGCCTATTCTTGAAAATACTTCCTGAATCCGAGCCAGCCTTTCGGAGAGAGAATCCCTGTTTCCCTTTATTATTTCTATCTCGCCGAATCCGGAGAATTCTGTTTCCAGGTTTTCTGCTTCCGCGTCTGTCCTTGCTTTTTCTATCTTCAGCTCATTGATTTCCTGCTCAACACCATGAATTTCATTCTGTTTCTTGGAGATTTCCAGCTCCAAATCCCTGGTTTTTTTCTGCGCAGAATCCCTTTCAGAAATCAGTTCCCTGAATTTCCTGCTGAGCTGCTCTTCCTGGAGTTTCTTTTTTTCCAGTATTTTTTCTTTTTCCTCAAGTATCTTTGTCAGGGAAGAAAGCTCTTCAGCCAGGTCTTCCTCATTTCTCAGGATTTGTTTGATTTGGATTCTCAGCCTTTCAATTTCCCTCTCCTTGAAAGAGACCTCAGAATCAACTGTCTCCTTTGTTCTTATGGAAATCTCCTCCACCTCAACCCTCAGGGTTTCATATTTCTCCTCTATCCTTGGATTGGAATCCACTTCCTCCTCCAGTTTTTTTCTTTTTTTCGTAACCAGTGATATTTCTTCCTTTGTCTCATCTGATTTTTTCTGAAGGCTTTTTATCTGCTCTTTCTTTTCTTCTATAGAGGAGAGCTTGGCAATGTCTGCTTCTGTCTTTGATATTTCCGATGAAATCTGTTCTAAATCTCTGGATAACAGCTCCCTTTTTTCATTAACCTCTTTAAGCTCCCTGTCTGAAGACTCCACTTCTTTCTTCAGGAATTCTAGTCTCGGCAGCATCTCTTTTTTTATTATTTCCATGTGTTCGCGGGTTATCTTGCTTTTGCATACGGGGCATATGTCCATCTTGGAAATCTTTTCCAGCATCCTGTTCTGATTTTCTATTTCAGATTCGTTTGCGTAGCTGATTTTTTCAAGCTCTGCCCCTCTTTTCAGCATGACACCAAGGGCATTCTTTTTTTCTGTAAGATTATGCCTGAACTTGTCCATCTTGTCCTGCGAAGACCTTTTATCGAACAGGGTTATTGAGATGTTTTCTATCTGCTTCAAAAGAAAATCGGATTCATTTGTATAATTCTGGAAAAGGGCGTTCTTGTCCTGCAGCCTCTCCTTTATGCTCTTCAGCTCTGATTTCGCCATGTAGAATCTCTTTCTCATATCTTCCAGCTTCCCCAGTTCAATCTTCTTTTTTT
>DATEUW010000013.1:0-9772 GCA_035282925.1 Candidatus Nanoarchaeia archaeon | reverse complement strand
TTTTCCAGAGAAGGCTTTACCAATTGCTCAAAAAATTCTATCCCTGCACCTATAAATAACAGCATCTCTGTTTTAGGATTAAGCTTTGGTATGTCTGGATCCAACAAAAGTCTTCTTATTCTTTCTCCTGCCTCTATAGTTCCCGGTTCTCTTCCCGACTGAACAACAAAACCCCTATTTTTTAAATAATCCACCAAAAGTCCTTGCTGTATCCCTTTTCCTGCGCCCTCCCCAGCTTCAAAATTAATCCACAATCCATGATAACTATGCCCCCTTTCTGTCATTTTAAGTAAAAATCTTATTCACCCCTTAACTTTCTTAGTTTTTCCTGGACTTCTTTGCCCTCTCTTGTCAGTTCAGGCACCCCTTTTTTGTCACTAACAAAGCCAGCTTTTCTGTAATTATCTAAATTATCTACATTAAAATTATCAAATACCCCCATCTCCCTTAGCATTTTAATCTCAGGACCAGATAATGTCATTGAATTTATTCTGTAATCCAGAAATGCCTCCCATGTCAAAGGAACCCATTTTGCCACAATTTCTTTTCCAATAACATCGGCATATCGTCTAATTTCCAGCTGCGCATGAGGATCCATCCTTAAACTCAAAAAATGCAGCAGATTGTGCAAATCTATTTTCCAGTAAGCTTCTGTATAAGTTGATAATGGCAGGTCTTTTCTTGCCTGTTCTCTCGCCATCCCCTTTTCAATCCTTCGGTTATATACCCTCCTGGCATGTTCCTGTAATTTTCTTTCCTCTCTGCTGAATTCTTCCCCCTCCTGTACAGAAAAAAATCCGCTGCTTCCCTGCATGTTTGATGGAGATTGAAGTCTCCATTCATCTGGGGGGGTTCTTTGAGCATCAGATATGTCTATAGCTAGAGAATACCTCGTTGAATATTCGTTCACATTCGCAGTTCTGTGCCTTATCCATTGCCTCCATGCATCCATGTGAATCCTTATATGGAATTTAATTTCAGCCATTTCAAATGGGGTTGTGTGCCTGTGTCTCATTAGGTATCTTATAAGACCCCGGTCTTCGCTTACTTTTTTTGTCCCAGCCCCATAAGATACTCTCGCTGCTTGAACAATTGCTTGATCATTTCCCAGATAATCTATAACTCTTATAAAACCATCGTCAAGAACAGGAAAAGGGCTTCCAAGTATTTCCTCAAGTGCTGGAACAATAACTCTTGGGATTGAACTTGGTTTGGTATTTTCCTCTCCCATAAAAGGAAAAAACCCTTTCTTTTTATAAAGAAATCTGTGGTAAAAAATATAATCAATCCTTCATCTCTATCTTGATGCTCACGTTCTTCGGAATCTGCATCCTCATTATGTGATGGAGGACTTTCTCGTTTGCAGGCAAATCGATAAGCCTTCTGTGGATTCTCATCTCAAAATTGTCAAAAGTTGCTGTCCCGTTTCCGCAAGGGCTTTTTCTCGTCGTTACCTTCAGCCTTTTCGTAGGCAGTGGCACAGGCCCTGAGATGACGATTCCTGCTTTTTTTGCAATATCTTTTATAGATTCGCAAATATTATTGAGCATTCCTATGTCTATGCTGTTTAATTTTATACGAACTTTCGGCATTTTCTTGTAAAGATAAAATTGAGAAATAGTTTAAAAATGTTGTCTTCCTAATTTATACAAGAAAAAGAAGTGAAAAATGGTGGAAGTATTTAATCAAATAAGCCTGATTATCCTGATTGTTCTTGCTGTCTCTCTTATCATAAGGATACTGAAGCAGCCGCTCATCATAGGATACATCATCTCGGGAATTATTGCAGGCCCGTTTTTCCTCGGGATTCTGCCGGGAATAGATGCGATAGGCATATTTTCTGAATTCGGGATAGCTTTTCTCCTCTTTATCGTTGGATTGCACCTTTCACCAAAAGTCATAAAGGAAGTCGGTAAAATTTCCCTCATTACCGGAATAGGGCAGATAATTTTCACCTTTCTTCTCGGATATTTCATAGGCACCTTGCTCGGATTTTCCATGCTCACTTCTGTGTATATTGCAATGGCGATAAGCTTTTCCTCCACAATCATAATAATGAAGCTCCTTTCAGATAAAGGTGATTTGTATACACTTTATGGAAAAATCTCGATAGGATTCCTTCTTGTTCAGGACCTCGTTGCAATCATAATCCTCATCATCGTCTCTGCAGTTGCTTCCGGTGGGGACATTGCCAGCCAGATTGGATTCACCCTTCTGAAAGGCATTGCCATAGTTGCTGTCCTCGCGCCGGTGAGCATTTTCCTCCTTCCGAGATTCCAGGATTTTTTCAGCAAATCACAGGAATTCCTTTTCGTGTTTTCCATAGCATGGGGCCTCGGGCTTGCTTCCCTTTTCTTCTATGCAGGACTTTCCATAGAGGTCGGAGCACTAATCGCAGGAGTTCTTCTTTCCATGTCTCCTTACAGCCTCGAGATGAGCTCCAGGCTAAAGCCACTGAGGGATTTTTTCCTCATATCTTTCTTCCTTCTTCTTGGAGCGCAGATGACTATAGGAAACATCAGCGGACTGATAGTCCCGGCAGCAATATTTTCATTTCTAATCCTTGTGGGAAATCCCCTGATAGTGATGTCTCTCATGGCTCTTTTAGGTTACACAAAAAAAACAAACTTCCTTGCAGGCCTAACAGTTGCCCAGATAAGCGAATTCTCCCTGATACTCATAGCTCTTGGAGTTAGAGTCGGCCATATTTCATCAGAAGTCTTGTCTCTCATGACTTTTATAGGGCTGATAACAATCGGTGGCTGCACTTATATGGTGATGTATTCCGAGAAACTCTACCAAAAGCTGTCGAAATATCTCAGCTTATTTGAAAAAAAGATTGTAACAGAGAAAAAATTAAAAGAAAAGAACATCGACGCCATTCTTTTCGGATACAACAGGATAGGATTCAGCATCTTAGCTTCTTTGAAAAAAATAAAGAAGAATTATCTTGTTGTTGATTACAATCCGGATGTGGTATCTGACCTGAAGAAGCTGAGAATTCCCGCTATTTACGGGGATATCGATGACGATGCCCTTCTCGGCGAACTTCCCCTGAACAGGATAGAGATTGCAGTGTCTACGATTCCGGATTTTGCGACAAATTCTTTCCTCATAGAGAACATAAGAATGGTAAATAAAAAAGCGATAGTGATTCTCAGAGCGCACAGCATCGATGACGCCCTTGATCTTTACAAGAAAGGGGCGAGCTATGTCTTAACACCACATTTCCTCGGAGGAGAATATGTCGCGAGGATGCTCGCCATAATAAAGACAGACGAGGCAGGTTATCGTGAAGAAAAGGAAAGGCATATAGAGATGTTAAAAGCAAGGTATGCAAGAGGGCAGGAGCACCCGACTATTGAGAAAGATTAATCAGCAATCAATCCTTTTTTATTTTTTTAATCTGACTTTTTTACTTTTTTCTAGCGTTTCTTTTCCTCAGAAGTTTCATCAGAGGTTTTATCGCTCTGAAGGCCAAACATTGAAAAAATGAAATCGAAGAACCTCAAAATTATTTCCAGAAGCATGATAAATCCAAGGTAATAAAATATCTGGCTCAAGAAGCCGGGAATCTGGTTTATGTTGTTCAAAACCCTCTCGAATTCAAAGAATCCAGGAACGAGGAGGGAAATTGCCAGCAGGGTCAAGGGCAGGAGCTTGGCGACTTCTTTTGCTATGACTTCGTTGGAATAGGAAGTTATTCTTATCGCTGCAACTATAACTGTTGAAATGACGAGAATTGTGCCCACCTCGAGGTCTGTGAAGATTGTAAGGGATATACCGAATATAGAAAACCAGAAAAAAATCAGGAAAGGCAGGATTATTGCATACTCCAGAAAGTAAAGGGCGCCTGCAACCACCTTTGCGTTTGTCGGATGCTCTGCCGTGTTGTACCTGTTGAGGTCCAGGTCCAGGATATTTTTTTTAGAAATGAACCTGTGGAGTTTCCAGACAAAAGTCGCGTAAAGAAATATCATCAATGCCAGAAAGAAGAGATTGAAGAAAGTCTGGAAAAACGGGGAAAGCAAGGATAAAAATCCATTATATGCGAGAATCAAGTCAGAAGTGA
The DNA here is from genome assembly GCA_035282925.1 of Candidatus Nanoarchaeia archaeon. Taxonomy (GTDB): domain Archaea; phylum Nanobdellota; class Nanobdellia; order Pacearchaeales; family GW2011-AR1; genus ASMP01. The sequence continues at coordinate 5,700 of DATEUW010000013.1, read as the reverse complement.
AATCGGTGAAAGCCATGCCTAATCTTGGCTTTTTTTGTTTTTAAACGTTTTCCAATTCGTTAAATTTAGCCTGGGTAATTTTAAGTAAGGATAAACATGATGTCGAGGATTTTATATTTGTTTAAAATTGCTTTATTACTAACAAACTTTAAATAGAATATTTTCCTAATCAGAGGATGATTGACCTGAAAGACCTGAGGGAAAGGCCGGAAGTTTACAGGGCCAACATGAAGAAAAAGGGAAGAAATGAAAAAATTGTTTCCGATGTTCTCGAGTTGGATGAGCAATGGAGAGAAGTGAAGCTTAAGGCAGACAAGCTGAGGCACGAAAGGAACAGCATTTCAGAGCAGATTAATCAGGCCAAGAAGAAAAAGGCAGATGCTTCTTCCCTGATAAGAAAGGCAAGGGAAATTCCCGAGAAACTTAAAGATCTGGAAACCGAGGAAAAAGACCTGTATGAATCACTAAGCAAAAGGCTTTTAGAGATTCCTAATTTGATGCACCCACAGGTTCCTGTCGGAAAAAGCGAGAAGAACAACAAGGTGAGGAAGGTTGTTGGCGCAAAGACGAAGTTAAAATTCCCTGCCAGAACCCATGTCGAGCTGATTGAATCCCTGGATTTGGGCGATTTTGATGCTTCTGCAAAAGTTGCCGGACATGGATTTTATTACCTGAAAAAAGACCTTGCCCTTCTGAACAGGGCACTGATAAATTTCGCTGTGGATTTCATGGAAAAAAAGGGCTATGAGTATATTGAACCTTCCCTGATGGTAAATAAGAGAGTTGAAATGGCAAAGGGGGACTTCAAAGCCTTTGAAAATGCCCTTTACAAGATTGAAGGCGAGGATCTTTATCTTATTCCAACTGCAGAAGATGCAATTCTTGGGATGCTGGCAGATAAGACAATTCCGGAAGAAAAACTTCCCCTGAAGTTCTTCGGCTACAGCATGAGCTTCAGGAAAGAGATTGGCTCTCACGGAATCAATGAAAAAGGGCTCTGGAGAACGCACCAGTTCAACAAAGTCGAGCAATTCATATTCTGCAAACCAAAAGACTCCTGGAAGTACTATGAAGAGCTGAGAAAAAATGCAGAGGAAATCATAAAGAAACTGAAGCTTCCTTACAGGATTCTTGAGATGTGCACTGCTGACCTTGGAGACTGGAAAGCGAGAACAGAAGATATCGAGGTCTGGAGGCCAACCACAAAGACCTATGGAGAAGTGGGGAGCCTGAGCAATTGCACAGATTACCAGGCAAGGGATCTGAACATTCGCGGAATTTCAAAAAAAGGGGAGCGCTATGTTCTTCATACCCTGAACAATACGGCGCTTGCCACATCAAGAATTATGGTCGCGATTCTTGAGAACTTCCAGCAGAAAGACGGGAGCATAAAGATTCCTGCTGTCCTGCAGAAATATATGGGTGGAAAAAAGAAGATTATCGCAGGAAAGAAGAAATAAGATGCTTCTCCTTTATTTTATACCCATCTTCTCACTTGCTTTTTGTATTTTTCATATTTCTTTCTAAATATTTTTTCCAGCCATCTTTCTTCAAAAGGGATAATAACAAAATTCAGTATTAAGAAAAATGTAACAGGAGAGACAAAGGCTATTATACTGCCAAGCAAAACAGAAATTCCTAATAATATTATTATATATCCTAGATAAATAGGGTTTCTGGTGGATCTATAGGGACCAGACATCACTAATTTTTTGGGTTTTTCAAATCTCACAGAAGTGCCAAGCCTCTGAAATGTTTCCTTACCCCACAAGACAATCCCCAAACCCAAAACAATTCCAACGATTCCTAGTAAACTATAAGGAAAGACGATTATTTTTTTAATTGGAACCCAAAAATGTAAAATCATTGAAAGAATTATCAAAAACAGTCCGATAATCGGGGGCCTTAGTCTCATTTTACATTTAGTGAATTATCATATATAAAAATTCGTGTTGAGGATAAAACTGGAAAATTTTAGTCTGGATCAAATGTTGCCATTCGCATTGATTGATTAACCTCAAATTCCTTTCTTGCATCTTCAGAAGGTTTGCCAATAAGAGTTACAGTAAAGCCCCCCTCCCGATATTGGCGGGCAAGAGACAACATTTCTTTAAAAGTTTCATTCTGTGCATGTATCTCTTTTACCTCTGTTCTTTCATTAGGAACCTCTGTAACTATTTTTGACGAATCCATAAGTTCCATTTCAATTCCGCCTGCCTGCAACACTGGAAAATATGTTATTGACCTTCTACCATTAGAACTATCTTCAGAATAACCCATTGCAATATTTAAACTGCAAATCTTTTTTCTTTTCATTTCTCTGTCAAATTCTTTCTGATTTTGTGGTCTTCCAAGAAATAAATATGCAAGTGTCATGAACAAAATCAGCAGCAATCATATTTAAATTTTTATGTGAAGAAGAGCAACAATAAAAAGATTGATATAGCAATCTTTAAAAACAAATTCCCTTATTTTAATTCAAGCCTCAATGGTCTAATGGCTATGACGATACCCTGTCACGGTATAGATCCGGGTCCGATTCCCGGTTGGGGCGTGTATTAACTTTAAAGTAACACAAAACGATAAAGTTTATAAGGAATATATTCCTGAAAATTTAGAAAAATTAAAATGAAAAGGTTTAAGGATCCTATACAGGAAAAATTGAAACAAATGGAAGGAGAGAATCCTTCCAAGAATGAACATACTCAAGGATTATTAAAGACTTTGAAAAATAGAATATATTTTATGGGAAGATTTCTTGGTATTGAAGAAAAGATATATAATTTTCTTGGCAGTGAAATTTTTTTAAAAAAACCCTTACGATATGAACTAAGTGTTCCAATTTACTCTCAGGAAGAATTAGGAGATTTATCCCAAAAAGAATTCCCAACAACTATTGATAGAAAGGGACGCTGGACAAATAGCCACTATTCACATAGTAGCCTTATGGATAAAATATTTTCTAGACTAATATCCACACATATAATCTATTTTTCACCAACATCTGATGGAAGTTATAGATTTGACGTTAAACACGCTTAATCTGTTTTTCCACCCAATTTTCTTACTAAACTCTTAAACTCCCCCGAGTCTCTCGGTTGGGGCGTTTTTCAATAAAACTCTTATAAACCCAAGCATCTTTCTGAGAAAATGAGGGTAAAATATTTATTTTCAAGCAGGCATACAGGAAGGGCAAGAAATCCTAAAAATGCCAAAAAGCAAAGGCAGAAATACCCAAATCTCCTGAAAAAAATTCTTGAGCAGTCGCAGATTATCCTGGAAGTTCTTGATGCAAGATTTGTTGAGGAAACGAGAAACAAGGAGCTGGAAAAGGAGATAATGGAGCAAAATAAGAAAATAATATATGTCATAAACAAGTCAGACCTTAATCCTGAGATGGAAAATCTTCCTTCTCCAAACGTAATTGTTTCGTGCACAAACAGGAAAGGAATAAAAAATTTGAGAGACAGGATAAAGATAATGGCTTCAGATATCCCTAAAAGTGAATTGGGAAAAGAAGGAAAAGTGATGGTGGGAGTTATCGGATATCCGAATACAGGAAAATCCTCGCTAATCAATCTCTTAATTGGCAGAAGCTCTGCAGGAACAGGGGCTGACGCAGGATTTACAAAAGGCATCCAAAAACTCAGGCTTTCAGGAGAAATAACTCTTTTAGACAGCCCTGGAGTAATTCCCCAGAAAGAATATTCCTCTTCTGATTCAAGAGTAATGAGCAAAAATGCCAAATTAGGCGCCAGAAGCCACAGCCAGATTAAGAATCCAGAGCAGGCTATTGATGAATTGGCAAGGGAATTTCCAAGAATACTGGAAGAACATTACAAAATAAATTCAAACAATGATTCTGAAATACTTCTTGAAATGCTTGGAAGGAAAAAGAATTTTTTGCTGAAAGGCGGGATTGTGGATAAAGACAAAACCGCAAGATTTGTCCTGAAGGAATGGCAGGAAGGAAAAATAAGGATTAAGAAAAGATAATGGCGCTTATAAATTAAAAATGCATGTTTTCCTGAACCAAAATCTTTAAAAAACCCGCAATTGGTATATCTTGATGCCCAGGAAGGTTAAAATGAAAAACAAAAAAAAGAAAGGTGAAGACTTATCCGAAGGTGAAAAAGAAGAGGATAAAGGATTGGCTGGTGATGAAGAATCTGATGAAGGATTCGATGACCTTGAAGAAGAAAGTTACTGAATCATCTTAATTCACCTTAATTTTTCTCTTTTGTTATTTTTATTTAATTATATTCATTAAGTTGGAAAAATCATTTTAAAACAGGAAAATACATTTATATTTAACTTAATTTTACCAGTTCCATATCTATTTTAACAATTTTCATCCACAAATTTATATACGGTGCCTTGTTTTTTCATTAAATGGGGTGGAAAAGCATTCTTGTCTCTGTAATTGCTGTTTTTTTAGTCCTGCTCCTGTTTTTTTACTGGGTCTTTCCGCTTGAAACCATTGACTTCACCTTTTCTCCAAAAAATTCCAATTTCAGCCTGAACAGCTACGGAAACGAGAGCATGCAGTTTTATGAGAACATGAGGTATCCAAGCAAGGACATATCATACAGAATTCAGGGATGCACCCTGCAAAAGGCTGATGAAATGGAAACGGCATTTGATATGATAGATAACCTGACAATAATTAATTTTTATTCTGTAAATAATAATGAGGAAATTTCAGTGACCTGCGACAGCAAAACAAGGTTCGAGGGAGACCTGTTCATTGCCGGAGAGGGCGGCCCGATAAATATCACAAAGGCAGGATATTTCAATGTCATCCAGAAAGGAGCAATAACTCTCATAAGAGAATCGAAATGCGAAAATCCGAACGTCGGGATTCACGAGCTCCTCCATGCCCTTGGTTTTGATCATTCTGAAAATCCGAACAACATAATGTATCCTGTAAGCAAGTGCAGCCAGACCATAGGCCAGGACATTTCGGACATGATAAATGAGCTTTATTCTTTCCAGAGCCTTCCGGACTTAGCATTTGAGAATGTTTCTGCCACGATGAGCGGAAGATATCTCGATTTGAACTTTACAATAAGAAACCAGGGGATAAAGGATTCTTCAGGAGCAAAGGTAGAAATTTACGCAGACGGAGAACTTGTCAAAGAGATTGAGTCCGAGCCCTTGGATATAGGGCACGGAAGGAGCATATTTATCAGCAATATTTTCATTCTCCAGAAAAGCATAGATGAACTGAGATTTTCTATAAAAACGAATTTTGAAGAATTGGATAAAGAGAATAATGAAGCTATACTGAACTACAAAAATTAAGGGGCTTCATCGAGTTCCAGATCCTCTATGGCCTCATCAAGCTCGTCAAGCCCGTCTTCATCCTCAGTCTCCTCAACAGTTTCAACGTTCTTCATTTTTGCCAACCTCTTTTTCACCTCGGTTTGTTTGCTGAATTTTAAAGAAAAATGCAGTTTTTAAATATTTCTGTGCGCAGAAATATAGCTTTTGCCTTCGGTGTTTTGCCTAATATGAATAAGAATAGGATGGCCTGTTGTAATTGTAATCATAATCAACATTTTCAGGTATTTTTGTCAATGACTCCACATTATACCACCACGCCCCGTATTTATACCTCGGTGGAGAAACATCTTTGAGAGAAAACCTTTTTTCCCCGCCTGCAGGAATGTAGTAGGTCATGCTCTCGGAATCAACGTT
>DATEUW010000012.1:0-8287 GCA_035282925.1 Candidatus Nanoarchaeia archaeon | reverse complement strand
TAGCATCGCCACATCCTGTAAGAGTCAAAGCAGCCAAGCCAGTAGCAAATGCTAATGCTCTTGCACCTTCCTTTGCTCTTTGATATAGGTTTTTCATAGTTTTCCCACAAATCTGATATTTATAAATGTTTCTCCTTTGTTACTACTTAACAATTACTTCGTTAGTTTCTGGCTTCCTGAACTCGTAAACTACCTTTGTCCTGCAGGGAAGCTTTGGCTTTACCCTTCTGAGGATTTCCCTTACCGTCTGGGAAGCCTTCTCGCTGGCAGTTGCAATCATGAAAATCCCGCTTCCTTCCTTAACCAGGGCTGCTTTTCCAACAGATTTCCCGAAAGAGAGCTGCATCCCTGTCTGCATCCTGTCTGAGCCTGCTCCTGTAAGCATCTTGTTCTCCCTCTGAATGTGATGAGGGAAAGGGATGACCCTGAAGAAATACTGACCTGGAAGCTCTGTATCCAGCTGCTTGTCTATGTATTGCCTGCTTGCCTCCAGGGCGTTATGCCTTATCTGGGCGCTTTCCTCAGAAACCATGGTCAGGATATGAGGAAGCCTTCCTTCCCTGACCATTGCCCAAGAGCCCATCGAGAATTTGACAATAGACTGGGGAGGAACTGTCTTTATGTAGGATTTCCCTTTCTTGCTGCTTATCCTCGTGAAGGGAACAACGTGCTTCTTTGTATATGACGATGCTTTTCTTAGTGCCATGGTAAGACACCTACGGTTTCTTTAATTCGCAACTTCTCTCGTTGTGAATTATGTAATTTAGTCTCATGAAATTGCTCACCATCAACTTCCCTTAAGTTTACTTTATTTATCATTTTACTTTATTTCGACACTTGTGGTGATTGCCTGTCCGGGCAAGCCTCGCTCGAAAATCGCCCTTACTAGCCCTTTGCTTCCATGGGCTCCTGAAATTTTGCCATTGATTATTTTTCCTGCAGGGGATTTCCAGGCAACCTCTTTCCCTATGAACTTTTCCGCCTCTTTCCTGTTTTTGCAGCCATCAGGCTCTATCAAAAAGTGCCTTTCATGAATCGTTGTCCTGCCTCTCCTGAATTGGATGACTTTTCCGTGCGTCATAGTTAATTAATTGAGAAATTGGTTTTTAAAGTTTCTGTGTGCGATGCGTTTAAAATCATTACATAAACAGAAACCTATATTAAATCCGTATCAATCGAAATACAATGTTCTTGTTAGCCCATTTAGCTCTCGGCTTGATAATAGGAAAACTAACACAAAATTACCCCATAGCTTTGATTGGCGCTTTATTCGTGGATGTTGATCACCTGCTTCCATTTATAAGGCATAAAATTTTATTCAGCTGGAAAAAATTTTGGAAGACCATAACGAATCCAAAAAGCTATCCTAATCTAGATAAAAGAAACTACCTTCATTCTATTTTTGCCTTTATTTTAATTAATTCGGCGATATTCCTGTTTGATTACAGAATCGGGATTATATTCTCCCTCTCATATTTGGGTCATTTATTGCTGGATTCCTTGGATGGTTCAGATTTTTACCCTCTTTATCCGATAAAAAGAATAAACATGAAAGGGCCGATAAGATATTTCTCTAAAGCCGAGTTTGTTTTGACCTTGATTCTTTTGGCTATGCTGTTTTTTATATGATATCAGAGAATTATCTCAAACTCTCCGAGCTCTTTTCTTACAAGCTCGAAAACCCTCGGGTTTATCTCCAGGGATTTTGAAAGTTTTTGATGCTCTACACACTCTGAGACTTCCTTCATATCAGAATCAGAAATAACATTTGTTAGCTTCCTGATTTTTCCATCAATGAAAAGGAAACTTGCCGAGTTGCAATGCAACAGCTCAGCCACAGCATGTTTTCCTTCTTTCTGGTACCTGAGCCTCATCCTTCCCTTTTCCATTCCGATAAGGTCGCTTCTCTGGGAATAATCTATCAGGTCACTTATAAGAATAGAGGCGTTTTTCCTTGCTTCATCGACTTTCCTCGAATCCAGCTTTCCTTTCCTGAACTCTGCTTTTGCAGTTATGACATCCCTTAAAATCTTCAGATGATTCTGCGTGAACTTTCCAGCTTTCACGAGGTTTTCAAATGCAGAAACAGCCTCTGCCTGAGTCTTTTTTCCAGAGACAGCTTCCAGCAGGTTGAAAATGTCCCTGTAAATCTGCTCTATGGTTTTTTCCTGAGCCCTTTTTTCTATCTGCTTTCTCAATTCCTGGAGCCTTTTCAGATAATCCTCTGTGTCAGAAAGCATCTTGTCCAGCTCTGCTCCCTTGATTTCCTTGAGCTTTTCGTGCTCGAAATCCTTATATGCCTGGATTATGTTTTCCAGGATAGTGATATATTTTTTCTCGAGCATTTTTTCCTTGTCGACAAATATCTTCTTCATGTCACTGGCGGTCTGCTTGGGAGTCGGAGGAGCCAGTCCATAAAGCATTAACAAAGCCTGGCTCGGAGTCGTGATGCTCCAGTAAATATCGTGAATCAAAATATCGAGAAGCGCCTGCTTTGCCCTTTTCACCGACTTGTCACCCATTGACATGAACATGTCTATTGCCTCTGGGGAAGGCTTCAAGCGTCCCATTTTCAGAAGGGCTTTCCATGGAAGGAAAGTTCCCTTGTCGTACAAAGGAACTCCGTCACGGATGAAAGTGAACATTACAGGATGCGCGTCCTTAACGCTTTCCCAAAAATCAGTAAGGAGATAAACCTGCACATTCAGGATGTTTTTCTTTGAGCCGGCGAGCGCAGTAGCCTCTGAAATATACTGGAAAATCATGCCCCTCAGCCTTTCTTTCAATTCGAGGCGCGGCATCCTCTTCACATCTGTGTCATTTATTATTATGAACGCGTCAACGTCAGATTCCTTGACAGTATCTCCCCTGACCATGCTTCCTGCGATGACGTAAGAAACAACATATTTGTCAAACTTTTGGAGGACAAGGGCTTTATGGATTTCTGCAACCCTCAAAGACTCGAGGATTCCTTTGTCATGCAAAGGATAGGACATTCCTATCGCAGAAACAAGCTCGAACTTGCTGTCCAGGCACGCTTCCCAGATATCAACAGGAGTTTTCAGATAGAGCCAGACCTCTTTTTTTATCTTGTCAATTTCGGCAATCAGCTCTTTCTTTATCTTGGGAATCTCCTTGAATTTTTCCTCAGGGACGATTATGTAAATATGATTTTTTTTCTGCAGTTTTTCCAGCTCTTCGGCTTTAACCCCCTCGCCAAGTTCGTCTTCTATGAATAGTTTCACAGCCTGCGGAGCAATTATCCCTATTGCCTGGACAAAAGGATATTTTTTCACGATTGCGGCCTTTATTTTGTCAAATTCCTTTTTCATCTTCTCCATTTCCCTCTGGAGCTTTTCTGTTCCCTCGGGAAGAACTGGTTTTTTTGCAGAATACTTTGTATCCAGGTTCATTCCCGGAATTTCCTGGGCGCTCTCGGGCTTGCTTTCTGTCTGCCTTGTTTTGTCACTTTTCATAGTGAAAATTGAGAACTATTGCTTATAAACTTTCCTGAACCAAAACCTTAAAAGTAGTTTTTTCCATCTAAAAAGGAAGGTTGAATGTCAGGATATCAAGGAAGGTTAAGCGAAGGAAACCTTGGTGTCCTCGCGGTCCTGTAGTCTAATGGCAGAACACCTCGTTTACACCGAGGAAGAGCAGGTTCGATCCCTGCCAGGACCATATTCTAAAATTTTAAATATACATAAAATTTTCATATTTCATGCGCTGTTGGTTTAGTGGTAGAATATCTCGTTGCCAATGAGTTAAAATTAAGATTTTAACTTACACTAACCTCTCCCTTGAGGAATAGAAAAAGCAAAGACGAGGTGACCCGAGTTCGATTCTCGGACAGCGCATTTTATTTTAGAATATCTCTTACCCTGTTTGTCAATTTTACAAGCGGGCTTGGCTCTGCATGCTTAACCCCCCCTTTTTTAGATTTATATCTGCCAATATTCTCCAGTTTGAAACGGTGTGCAAGTCTTCTTAATAAAGATGATTCATATCTCCTTTCTTCCCCTGTTTCAGGGGTTGGAATTTCATGGAGCCTGAAATCATCCCTGCCAATCAGTCCCTTTTCCACAGCCTTTTTGTGAAATTCGTTAAACCTTCTGAAATGTCCGTGATATGTTGCAACTCCTATGTCAAGAGGCCCTGTTCTTCCTTCTTTCTCCGCCCTCTGTTTTATCTTTTTAAGGGAATAAAGAGTATTTTCAAGAGTATCGTGAGATTGGCCTTCAATCAGCATATCCTGGGGGATAACGTCGTTGTTTTCTCTTAGAATTTTGTAAATTCCATATGGCTGGCTTCTTCTTATTCCTTCTAGGCTGCCATGAGGATAATGTCCGCTTATAACCAAATAACCATGATCTTTCAGCCTTCCTTTTGATCTTTTAGCTGTTTCTGCCCTTACTCTATCTTCTTTTAAATCTCCGGTAGGAATAATAATTGCCTCAAGAGTTTGTCTGCTTGCAAAAACCAAGGTTGAAAGAATGAAGAAAACCAGCCCGAAAATGAAGCTTATTGAAACATCTGTGTTGATTCCAATTATGCCCCCGGAAATTGTCGGATTGAACGAGTCAAAAAGAAAAGCCAAGGAGACAAAAAGGAACAGCAATCCCCAGCTATTTTTATGTCTCATAATTTGATTAAGGAAAAAGCTTATAAAAACTTAATTATAAAAAAGATGATGAATCAAACCTTGTTCAGAGATTTAAAGAGGGAAATAAAGAGAGACTATGGACTTACAAAGAAATCTATAAGATTTATACCTTTCGAGGATTGGAGAAAAAAAATAGAAGGATATGATACCCAATTCCCAGAAGAATATCAAAGAAATTTGATTTTTCTTAGAAATAAAATGAATCTTTCTCAATTAAAAAGAATAAATAACCCTAATAAAAAACTAATATTGTTTGTCGGAATTCCGGGTGCGGGCAAAACAACTTTGTCTGAAATAATTCAAAAAGAAATTCAAAACACAATCCTATTAAGAGGACATGATCTAGTTGACTTGTTAGGCCTATATGGAAAAAATTTGAAAAAGTACAGACAAATATTAAGAACGGGAGGATTTGAATACCCTGACCCATGGTATATATCTTATTTTTATCAGGAACAGCTGACGCGTGAATGTCTTAATTTAGGATATAACGTTGTATTCGATGATCATATAAGGACGAGAGCAAACAGAATGGGATACTATCATTTAGCTAGAGCTTGTGGTGCAGAGATTATCTTTGTTCAAATAGAGGCTCCATTCGAAACTTATGTTAAGAGAGAGGACGGGGAAATTAATGGTAAAAAATTAAAATTCTTAGGAAATATGGTCTTACAAACTGAGGATATAAATGTAGAAGAAAAAAGAAAATATGATGGTATAATTTCTGTAGATGGAATGGCAGATATTCGTAAGATAAGGAAAAAACTTATTTCAAAAATCAGGGGTTTTTGACTTTTTTAATCATTTTGGTTGGAAACCAAGAGACAGAATATAAAAAGTATTCTGCTTTCTAGTTTTAAGCCCGGATGGCAGAGTGGTTATTGCACGCGGCTCGAACCCGCGGCCCTTCGGGGCATCTAGGTTCAATTCCTAGTCCGGGCGTTTCCGATAATTTTATAAAAAACTCTTTCTATGGGTTTTCATGTTCAACCTTCCAAAGCTTCCTTATGCTTACGATGCACTTGAGCCCTTCATTGATGCAAAAACAATGGAGATACACCATACGAAGCATCATCAGACTTACGTTGACAAGCTGAACAAGGCTCTTGAAAAATATCCGAAGCTACAGAAAAATTCCGCAGAGGATTTGATAAAAAACCTTGAAGTGATTCCGGAGGATATACGGACAGCTGTGAGAAACCACGGCGGGGGCCACGTAAACCATAGTTTCTTCTGGCAAATATTGAAGAAAGGCATTGAGCCCAAGGGAGAAATCCTGAAGGCAATAAACAAGAAATTCAAAGGAATTGATACTTTTAAGGAACAATTCAAAGATGCTGCAACAACACTCTTTGGCAGCGGCTGGGCCTGGCTTGTATTAAATTCTAAAGGAGAACTGGAGATCGTGAAAACCCCAAACCAAGATTCTCCGATAACACATAACATGATTCCAATCTTGGGAATCGATGTCTGGGAGCATGCGTACTATTTACGATATCAGAACCGCAGACCAGAATATGTCGATGCTTTTTTTAACGTGATCAACTGGGAAAAGGTCAACGAGCATTTTTTGAATGCCAAAAAATGATTCTGTTATCCAATTAACCCCAAACTTTTTAATCTGCAATAACAACTAAAAAACATGAATCAGATAACTAAGACTACTTTGATTAACGATCTTCTGGAAAAGAATCCAGAAGTGGCAGAGATCTTAATGGCCTACGGGCTGCATTGCGTAGGATGTCATTTCTCAGACCTCGATACTTTGGAAGACGGAGCGATGATGCATGGAATTTCTGATGAGGAAATCGGGCTCATGATAAAGGATGTGAACAAGGTTGTGAAGAAGAAAGTTTAATAAGATCAGCCATCAAATAAAAATATGAAGAATAGATTTAAGCAGAAACTGCTTGCAACTGTTGTTTTTTCCGTTATTGCCGCTGTTCTTTTGATAATTCATGGAGTTTTCTTTAATTTGGACTTTGAACAAATAAGGAGATTGTCTTTGGAGGGATTCGCCTTTACCTTTGTGCTGGTTTTTATTGGCTTGATTGTCCTGGAAAGGATATTTACACTGGAAGAAGATGCCGAGATTCTAAGCTTAAAAAAGAGGCTGAGCAAATTAGAAAAACCAAAAAAGTTTAAATAACCATTTTTCCTGGATAAAATATGTTGTTATTCGAAGGATTCGGTTCATGGGGGTTGATTATATTAAGAGTTTTTCTTGGAATCATATTCATTTATCATGGAATGCCAAAGCTAAGTATGCCCAAAGCAATGGCAAAGGGCATGGGATGGTCCACTGGTTCTGTTTTTCTTTTAGGATTGGTTGAATCCCTTTCTGGTTTGGCTTTAATCCTGGGATTTTACACAGAAATAGCTGCTTTGCTCGTAGGTATTGTCATGCTTGGCGCCCTGTTCCATAAAATGTTCAAGTGGAATATTCCTTTCTCTGCAATGGACAAGATGGGATGGGAATTTGATTTGATTTTGCTGGGAGCAGCTATTGCTCTTTTATTTATCGGGGCAGGCCTTTATTCCCTGGATTACATGCTTGGAATCTTTCCTTAATTTTTCCTGATTCTTAATAATATCCAAAGAAATCCAAACTTTTAAATAACTTTAACTGATAGGAAAAATATGCAGTCATTAAAAATAACCAGGGATATTTACGACCATAGCGATCCAGAGAATCTGGTTTTCAAGGCAGAGGCAGGAGTGAGTGAGGCTCTTGTGAGACAGATCTCTAAAGACAAGAAAGAACCGGAGTGGATGTTGCAGAAAAGACTGGAGGCATTGAAATTATTTTATGAATTACCGATGCCTAACTTTGGTCCAAGCCTCTCTGATTTGAATCTTGAAGAAATACATTTTTACATAAAGCCAGAAGCAAAAAAAAATTCTAAAAGTTGGAAAGAAGTTCCCCAAGATATTAAAAAAACTTATGACAGACTCGGAATTCCCGAGGCTGAGAAAGAAGCTTTGGCTGGCGTCGGAGCCCAGTATGAGTCAGAGGTTGTTTACCATAAACTGAAAAAGCAATGGGAAGACAAGGGAGTTGTTTTCCTCGACTGCGATCTTGGATTGGAGCAGCATCCAGAGCTCTTCAAAAAGTATTTCATGACAACATGCATTCCCGTAAACCTCCACAAATTCACAGCGCTTCATGGAGCTTTTTGGTCAGGGGGGACTTTCATCTATGTTCCTAAAGGTGTGAAAGTGGATTTGCCTCTGCAGGCTTATTTCAGGATGAATGCAAAAAAAGGAGGCCAGTTCGAGCATACTTTGATAATTGCAGACGAAGGCTCTGAAGTACATTACATCGAGGGCTGCTCTGCTCCTCTTTACTCGGAAAACTCCCTGCATGCCGGCTGCGTTGAGATTCATGTTCTGAAAAATGCCCGTGTCCGTTACTCCAGCATCGAGAACTGGAGCAAAAACGTTTACAATCTTAATACAAAGCGCGGAGTTGTCTATGAAAATGGATTGATGGAATGGGTGAACGGAAACACAGGAAGCAAGGTAACTATGCTGTATCCTTCATCTGTGCTTTTGGAGAAAGGCGCAAAGACAGATTATATTGGAATTGCTTACGCAAATGCAGGACAGCACCAGGACACCGGA
>DATEUW010000011.1:0-13963 GCA_035282925.1 Candidatus Nanoarchaeia archaeon | reverse complement strand
GTTGTTTAACAATTAAGCCCTGTAGTACAGCGGTCAAGTATACGGCCCTTTGAAGGCTGTGACCCAGGTTCGAATCCTGGCAGGGCTATTTGAAAATGCTCTTGTAAAATATCTCCCTGTTTATGTCCTGCCTCTTCGGAAAAAGATTGCCAAAAAAATCTGCGAATGCATTTTTTCTGTATTTCTCGCCTGTGAGAGATGCGGCAAGTTTCATGATTTCTTCGCTTCCTTCTGAGCCCGGCTTGTAAGTAGTGGAAGGCTCCATGTTGGAAAGCGCCCTTAAGACATTCAAATCATAGGGTATGACTGCAAGCACGGGAATTTCTAGAGTTCCCTCAATGTCATCCATAGAGAGCTCAAAATCTTTTTTGTGAACCTTATTGAGTATTATTCCGGAGATAGGGGTTCCTCTCTGTTTTGCGAGTTTTGCCGCTTTCAGACTTGTGCTCATTGTCGGATAATCCGGAGTTGTCACAACAAGAATCTCATCAGACGCAAGCATAACTCCGAGGGTTTCTTCGTTAAGGGAAGGGGAAGAATCAAGGACAATCACATCATAGCTTTTCTTCACACTTTTTAGGTGGTCTTTAAGCTTGAGGGGATTTACCTCTATATTCCCAAAAATAGATGCAGGGAGAATATCAAAATCGTCGTAAGAGTATATAGCATCTTTCATGCTGGCAGTTCTGTTGAGGACGTCGTGGAGAGTTTTTTTAGGGTCGACTATGTTCAGATGAAGCCCAAGATTTGGTGAAGAGAGGCTTCCATCTACGAGGAGAACCTTTTTTCCAAGCTTGGAGAATGCTCCGCCGAGCGCCGCCACAACGCTGGTCTTGCCAACACCCCCCTTAAGGCTTACTATGCCTATGGTTTTACCCATGATTACTGAAAGTTTTTCATATTTAAATATCTTTTATTCTTTTTACTCTGCAATGCACGAAAAAATTTAAAAACGAACTTCTTCATCTAATTGGATGCCTGGTGAAAAAACAGAGAAAAAATCAGAAAAAGTAAAGATATCTGAAAAAGAGTTCGAATCCAAGGTTACTGAGCTGGCTGAAAAAGGAATGACCTCTGAAAAGATAGGAGAATCCCTTAGGCAGCAGGGAATTCATCCAAGAGAGCATGGAAAAATCTCCAGAATTTTGAAGGAAAAAGGCCTTTACCATTCTCCTGAAATAAAAAATATAAAAGAAAAACTGGAGAGGGTGGGCGCGCATAAGGGAAAAAATATCCAGGATAAAAGAGCAAGGAGAGAGTATGAAAGAATATTCTCGCTTTTGAGGAAACAGAAAGAGTATCACAAGATAGCGTAAACCAGACTCCATTAATTTTTAAGATGAAAAAAGAGGAAAAACAAAAAAATAACTTTTCTTTGGAAAAATGCATAAAAGATGCAGTCGGGAAGTTTTTAGAAATCTCCAAGGAAAAAGAAATTTTGGTTGTCAGCCATTTTGATACTGACGGAATTTCCTCTGCCGCGATAATGATTCAGGCGCTGAAAAGGCTGGACAGAAAATTTTCGGTGAGGATATTGAAAGGATTGGACAGGGATTTTATCTACAAGCTTGAAAAAAATAAGCCTGTAATTTTTTTGGACCTTGCCTCAGGGATGCTGGACCATATAGGAGATAGTGGATTGCAGAAGGTTTTCATCATAGATCATCATGAGATTGTCCAGGAAATACCAGAAAATGTAACAATAGTGAATCCCATTATGCACGACAAGGAAAAAATCAGCAGTTCTGGCCTGACTTATCTTTTTTGTAGGGAGATTGACCCTGAAAACAAAAAACTTGCAAAGCTTGCTGTTCTTGGGATGATAGAAGATCCTTCCATGGAGAAGCATATAGAAGAACTAAATAACGGGATTCTTGAAGATGGCGAGGTAAAAAGAAAACGAGGATTGCTGATTTATCCGTCGACAAGGCCCATAAATAAAGTCCTCGAGTACAACTCGCAGATATATATTCCGGGCATTACGGGAGATTTTTTAGGAGTCATAGAGCTTCTCAGGGAAGCGGGCATAGAGCCTGTGAATGGAAAGTACAAAAGCCTGATAGAGCTGAATGAGGAAGAGATGAAAAGGCTTGTTACTGCCATAATTCTGAGAAATCCTAATACAAAGCACAAGGAGATAATCGGCGATATCTTTCTTCTGAAATTCTTCAACAAGCTGGAAGATGCGAGGGGGTTAAGCGCCGTAATAAACGCATGTTCAAGGCTGGACGAGCCTGAAACAGCTCTTCGATTCTGCATGGAAATCCCTGATGCAAGAAAAAAGGCAGAGGCAATCTATGTGAAATACAAGCAGCATCTAATCTCTGGGCTGAAATTTGTGGAGAACTGTGAGGAAGATTCAGACAAGATACAGGGAAAGGGTTTTCTGATAATAAATGCCAGAGACAGCATAAAAGATACTATCGTGGGGATAATTGCAAGCATCCTTTCGAATTCGTCCTTATACGAGGAAGGAACGATAATAACAACCATGGCTTATTACGAGGACAAAATAAAGATTTCTGCAAGAAATGTCGGAAGAAAGGGGAGGAACGTAAGAGAAATACTTGATTCCATAGTAAAGGAAACAGGCGGAGAGGTCGGAGGTCACGAGTTTGCCGCAGGTGCTATGATAAGCAAGGACAAAGAAAAGGATTTCATAGAGGCCCTGAGGAAAAGCTGCGAGATAGAATTAGTAAAGATTTAATAAATTATTCTAAAGTGTTAAGGATAAGAAGTCTATATCATATTTTTCTTAGATATTACATCATAAATTAGTCTTGACAACTATAATCAGATATATCAAAACCCTTAAAAAGAGACTATTTTTTCTATCTTAATGAACTTAGAAGCAGGAGACGTGGTGCTTTGCACTGTTGATAGGATAGTCGGCACAACAGTATTTGTAAATATAGAGGGTGATGGTGAAGGCTCCATAGTTTTTTCTGAGATTGCACCCGGGAGGATAAGGAACATAAGAGACTATGTCGTTCCTAAAAAAAAGATAGTGTGCAAAGTCCTCAGGATATCTGGGAACAGGATGGACCTCTCATTTAGGCGGGTGACTCTGAAAGAGCAGAAAGAGTTAAAAGAAAGATATAAGCAGGAGAGGAGTTTTATCAGCATCTTAAGAACTGTTTTAAAGGAAAAGGCAGAAGATGCTCTCGGGAATATTTCCAAGAGAGGGAGCATTCATGGTTTTTTGGAAGAAATAAAAAATAATCCGGGAGAGCTTGAAGGATTGATAGGAAAACAGGATTCTAAGAAAATTTTTGAAATTTTCAAAGATCAAAAACCAAAAAGAGCTGTCATAAAAAAAGAGGTAATCCTGAAAAGCATGGATTCTGATGGTGTTGAAAAAATAAAAGATATACTGGGAAAAATAGACGGCGCAGAGATAAGATATGTCTCTGCTGGAAGATACTCTTTGAAGAGAGAGGATGAAAATATAAAAGAGGCTGACCAGAAGCTGAAAGAAATGATTGAAATGATTGAAAAAAAAGCAAAGATAAGCAACTTATATTTTAGTATTGTAAAGAAGTAAAAAAATCTACTTTATTTTTCTATAAAAATTTCAGTAATGAAGCGGTGAATCACAAAACTTAAAAATATGGTTTTTTATGAAAGAGTATGGAAAAATTGGATGATTTTAATGTAATTCATCTAGGCATTATTTTTGATACTGCAAAAAGGAAAATTCTAATCGGTAGAAGAGAAAAAGACCCCTTTGTTCCAAAACTTATGTGGACGCCTCCTGGAGGAAGAATTACTCCTGGAAAAGACCTGGAAAAGTCTCTTAAGACTAAGATTAAAGAACAAACAGGTTTCGAAGTTGAAAACCTCGGAAATATATTTGCAATGATTCCTAAAGAAAAGAAGAATTTTGTCTTGCTTCTTTATTTATGCGAAGTTATTGGCGGAAGAGAAAAAGTGGGAGGAAATTTAAAAGAGTTAAAATGGGTAAAACCAGAAGAATTAGACAATTATTTCACTATCGCCTACCATCCACATTTAAGAGAATATATTTTAAATCTGAAATGAAACTCCGGAAATGCCATTCATGTAACATTTACACTTTAAAAGAAGCCTGCCCCAGTTGCAACCAAAAAACTTCCGATGCCCATTACAAGTTCATTAAAAGGAAAAATGTTATGGATGGGAAAAAGGAAGGTTAAAAACAGATTTAACAGCAGGGACCGTGTTATCTGGATCGAATTCTGATCTTCTGTCTAAAACAACAATTGTCTTTATTGGACTGGTGCCTATTATAGCTAAGGTCCCCTCCAAAGTTTTTCCCGTTGTTGCAACGTCATCAACCACCACAAATCCACCTTTTGGTTTTTCTCCTATCAATTTTCCATCTTTGCTTATAAAGGAAACTTTCGCATTTCTTTCAGGAGGAATTCTTCTTACTATGTCAGCTCCTCCTCTTTCAATCCCTATATAATGGCCGCCGTAAGGCATTTCTTCCAGAAGTTTATCTAGGACGTATCCAGCATAAATAGGATTTTCCATTAATGCCTGAACATCATAGAATACATTAGAAGTTCCTCCACTATGCAGTTTGAATTCTTCTCCTGGCTTTGTTCTTCTTATATAATTTCTTGGAAAATTTAGTTTTGCCATAAAATTTTAAATTAAAGTCCCTTGCTTTTCTCCAAGAAGAGCTTTTCCGTATTCCCCGTCATAGCCCGGAGAAACTTTTATTTTCTCTTCGCGGTTTTTTAAGATCAGTTCCACGAGTTTTGCATCAAAGCCTTTTCCCAGGAGCATTTCCTTAGAAGCATTTAGCAGGATGTTAAATTCATTGGTAAATTCTCCGATAAGCTTATTATAAACCTGCCACGTTTTATTGCTCTCTAAATTAGAATTTTCAGACAGGGCAATCACTTCATGCAGAGGCAATAGCCTGTAGAATTGTTTTGCATTTTTTGGTTTATGTCCTTGAGGAAAAGCAGCTATTTCTTCAACCCTGTTGTCAACTCCAATGGTCAATGGTTTTTTGCAGACAGGGCAAATTCCTTTCAGTTCCTTTGTTTTTTCGGGGCTGCAGGAAAACCCGCAGAGCCTGTGTCCATCCCAGTGATACTTTCCGTATTCTGGAGGAGTTTCTATTGTTGCTTTCAATCCATGGCCTGTTCTTATCGCCTTTATTATGTTTTCATAAGTAAACTCTGGAATTTCAAAAATTGTTGCCTCGCGTCCAAGTCTCCATGGCCAGAAGCTGTGCGCGTCTGAAAAACTCACGACATTGACTCCTTCTGAGACTTCCTTGAATCTCCAGAGCATAGATGGATCAGCAGACATTCCAGATTCTATCGCATAAATTTTCCTCGTTTGTTCCTGGAAACATTCTTTCAAAAAATCAAATCCGGACTTGCTTCCAAAAAGTCCAAACCAGGGAGTCATGCAGTGGGCAGGAATTATCTCTATCTTATCAGAAATTTTCTTCAGAGCCTCAACAAGTTCAGGGGAGCTCATTCCAAATATCGGCCTTCCATCGTAATCCAGCCTTCCTTTGCTTCCCAAAAATTCAGTTATCTGGTCTGCAATCTCTCTGTTTGGTGCAAAAATCAGGTGATGGATTGCGCGCCTTTTCCCATCCTGGCTGTACATAAGGCTTATTTCTGTCTGCCACAGAAATGGAAAACCATTTGCCGTTCTCAAAATTCCGTATTCGTCCTCTGTGAGCTTTTCGTCTATTTCCTTCCTTCTGAGAGGATGCTGAAAATCCCCAACACCAAGAAGATTCAAACCTTTCATTCTCGCATATTTCTCTAAGAGCTCCAAGCTCAGATTCTTGCTGGTTGCCCTCGCGTATTTTGAATGTATCTGCAAATCGGCGATGATTTCCATTATTTCAGGAAAAATATGCCGAAGTTTTTAAGGATTTAGTTGCTTTGTGATAAAGCAAAAAATTGTTATAGAAAAAGATTTTAAATAAAGAATATACAATAAAAGTGATATTAATTGCTGTTTGATGGGTTATTATTAATCTAAGTTGGTTAGAAACTCAGTTGGATAATTACTGCCTCTTCCTCATCATCAACCATACAACGACAACAATCACCAAAGCTATCAGAATCCATAGCCATGTCAGGCTTCTTCCTTCAGTTGGCGTTTCTCCAGTAGCAGTTGTTCCTTCTCCTCCAACAAGGCTCCTTTCTGAAATTGCAAAATAGCTGAAAGAATCCAGCTCAGCATCATAATAGTAATAGGTGCTGTCTTCTGAGGCAAAGGTTGTTGTTAATTCATTCCATTTGGAAGAACTTTCATCAAACTTGTAGACAGAGACTTCAGCTTTGTCCAATCCGTTGCTGGATGCCCAGGATTTTTCAACCCTAAACTGAACAGTTGCCTTGTCCAGCTTGGTTCCAAGGTTTTGTTCACTTATCTGCAGATACTGATAGACTTTTCCGGATTTCGAGACAGAGACCTCTGCTGGCTTTCCGTCATACTTAGTAACTGTAATTTTAACATTCTGTGCTTCGTTGTTTACCTCTATCTGAATCTGTTTCACGCCAATTTCAGAATCAAAATCTTTCATGATGCTTACAACTCCGGGAGTTATCTTTGAAAAAGAATGCGTGTTCTTTGGAAGAGAAGTTCCTGCTCCGCCGCCTCCACCAACATTCAAGACAGTGTAGGTTTCTGTATCGCTGGCAGAGTTATCTGCATTGTCTGTGACGGTGCATGTATATGTGAAAGTCCCTATTGTTAAAGGTGTAGATATTCCATCTGGTGAATTCGATGAACCTACATTTGTATCCACTCCTGATGCTGCATCTCCGGAATCTGTCCCAGAGCATGTGCATGGAAAAGTCTCTGTCTCATAAATTTCCTTAGGGCTGCAGGTTGCTGTTGCAACGGGGGCAGTTGTTTCTATACTGACTATTGTTAGGCTTGAATTGTATGGGAGTACAGAATAGCTCAAATTACTTGATGTAACATTACCTATTGCAGTAACGTTTGCTCCTACAGTCTTATTATATGTTGCTGTTGTTTTTAATGTAAAGTTTACTGTCCAATTTACACTTGTCGTTGTTGTAAAATTATTATTAATGATGATTACAACAGGGGATGTTGTGAAAGTATCGTTCCAATAAATATCGGTTCCATTAGAAATGGTAATATTAGAAAGATTTCCCACAGAGACTGTCCCTAGTACGGCAATCGTAACATTAGTAAAATTGCTCCAATTTGGAAGACCAGTTGTATTTGAAACATCAAAAGTGACCATAGATATGGTGCTTCCAGCAGAAGTAGAAGCTGGAGCTTTATTATAAGAAGTTGCCAAAATAAAAAATGCAGACAAAACTACGACTAATACAAAAATTCCTAATTTTACCTCTCTTTTCATCTCAAACCCTCTTATATTTTAATAGCAATTAGGTATTTATAAATGTTTTTTTTAGGGTGAATTGCAAATATTTATATTCTTAATAACAGAATTAGTTCAAAGCCCCTATAGTTCAACGGACAGAACACAACCTTGCGGAGGTTGTGATCGAGGTTCGAATCCTCGTGGGGGCATTTTTTCTAAAAATTCCAACAACTTCGCTAGCAAGCCAATTTCCAAATAGGTTTCTTAATGTCTTAAAATTATTAGACAAATACATTATTTCTAAGTCTAAATTATGTTTTTCAGCCAAACCCCTCAGAGTACCTGAACTTAAACTAATATTTTTTTCATTTAACTTTATTTTATGGTGTTTGTTATATTCCACTAAACCATTCTTTCTTATTTTCCTATATCTTCTAAAGAAAAAAGATTTTATTCTCCACCACTTATAATTAGGAACCGTTATTATAATTTCATCCTTGGTCACCCTCATTAATTCTTTCATCGCTTCATCAATGTTATTAACATAAATAAGAACACTTACACAAAAACTTTTGTCAAAATATTTGTTGGGGTAAGGTATATTATACACTGATGCCGCTTTAACTTCTTTGTATTTTTTCTTTTTTGCTTTTTTAATGTTGCTGATATCATAGTCAATAGCATATAATTTTTTGTGATTAAGATATTCAGACAATCTCCCATCACCACATCCTGCATCAAGAATTTTGTCTGTAGAATTTATTTTAATAATTTCTTTTAGATAAGGGTAAATTATCCAGCTACAATGCTCGTTTTTGTCCCCATAATTTATTAATTCATTGATTTCAAAAATT
The DNA here is from genome assembly GCA_035282925.1 of Candidatus Nanoarchaeia archaeon. Classification (GTDB taxonomy): domain Archaea; phylum Nanobdellota; class Nanobdellia; order Pacearchaeales; family GW2011-AR1; genus ASMP01. The sequence goes on along the minus strand of DATEUW010000011.1, from coordinate 5,785 downwards.
TTCATTTTAACTTGGGAGATTCCCCAAAAAACTTGTTGTATCTTATTTCAAGTTTTTGATGAATTTTTTCCAATTTTTCGTCAATCCTTTCTTGTGAATTATAGGAATTTTCATCATCGACTTCTTTATTATAACTTAGCCAACCTAAAACATTAATAAATTCTGCAAAAATATTCTTCTTCATAATCCCCCATTTCAGGTTTTCAATGACCCTAACCAACTTTTCTTGATTTATTCTTCTTGACTTTCCTATAAGGTTTTCTAATTCTTGAAGGAGATATTCTTTTTCTCCTTTCCCTAACAACCTACCCATTTTAACCATGATATAATATTACGACATGTGATTTTTAATACTTGCTATTTTATTGTATCATGAAAAGGAAACCTCTAGAAATCAAAAAGAGGATACTACAAGTTCTAAAAGAAAATAAGGAGTTGTCATTAAGAGAGTTAGATATTAAGGTTAATACGAGCTATCAAACAATTAGAGACCAAATAGAAGAGTTAGAATTCTTTGGGTTAGTAAATGTAATAAAGCATAAGAAAAGTTCTAAGACGGGAAGACCCTACACTAGTGTAAAGCTAAATGCCTAAGTTTTTCTTTCATTTAATCTTCATAGTCTTTCAAACAAATTTATTTCTCGTGGGGGCATACTCACTCCTCTTCCTTGCCGTCGACAACTCCTGCCTCTGTCACAAAGAAAATGCACTCGTTGTCGGGAAGGTTTGGGGAGTCTATCAGTTTTGCCACTCTGGAATCTTTTTTTCCTCTTCTCAGATACAATCTGTAAGTTGAGGCATGTCCGACGATGTGTCCTCCAATGGCTGTCGTTGGGTCTCCGAACATCTGGGCAGGATTTGCCATTACCTGGTTTGTAACGTAAACGGCAAGATTGTAAGTCTCAGCGAGTTTCATAAGCTGATGGATATATCTGTTCAGTTTCTGCTGCCTGTCTGCCAGCTGCCCTCTTCCTGTGAACTCTGCGCGAAAATGAGCTGTCAGAGAATCAATTATCATTAGTTTTATCGGCTCTCCTTCTTTTATCATCTCTGAAATCTTGTCCAGAAGAAGAATCTGGTGGTCTGAATTGAAGGCTCTTGCCACGAAAATGTTTTTCAGAACCTTCTCTGGATTTGCCCCTAATTTTTCAGCTATCTGCTTGATTCTGGATGGCCTGAAGGTTCCTTCTGTGTCTATGAAGACGCATTTTCCATTAGCCCCCCCATTTTCCAAAGGCAGCTGCACATTTACAGCCAATGTCAAACCAACCTGGGTTTTTCCAGAACCATAGGCTCCGAAAGCCTCCGTAATTGCCCTTGATTCAATTCCTCTTCCGCCCAAAAGCGCATCAAAGTTTTTACTTCCTGTAGTAATATTGTGTATGCTTTCCCTCTTCTTTGCGTATTCTGTCCCTTCCATAAATCCTAGGTCCAGCATTTTTCTCGCTGCCTGAATCACTTTCCTTGCAACAGCAGGACTTACTCCCGCAATCTCTGAAAGGTCAGAAGGAGTCATTACCGCAATGCTCATCATGTCATAGATTCCTGCAGATTCCAGTTTGGCGGCAACAGCAGGCCCGACACCGGGCAAATCTGTGAGCTTCTGCTCTTTGTTGCTTTCGTCAGAAACAGCTTCCTTGATTTCCCTTACCTCGGGTTTTACAGCCATAAATCTTCAATATGGAAGATGTTTATAAAGATTATTTCAATAACAGATATATCTTAAAACATACGGAATTTTAGGATTTTTATAAGTTTTACAATGAATGAATTTAAGCTAAAAATCTCTTGTTTATTAGTCCATTATGTTCAGCCTTTACTTATTAGAAATTATTAGAACTATTTTCCTTCAAGTTCACTTATGATTTCGTCTGGTTGGGCTTCTTTTACATCTTCTATTATAAACTCATGGGTATTGAAGAAGGAGTTGTTTCTCACGTTCCCTGTAAAGACCATTTCTTTTCCAAGGAAATTTTCTTTTTCTTCTGCAAATTTTCCCGCATCTTCCAGCTGAGAAAATCCGAGCTTAAGCAAGGCTTCATGGAATAAAACCGCCCTGATGGAATCAGTGCCATCATCTAAAACCAAGTTTGAAACCGCTCTTTTCTGGGGAATTACTTTCCCGTGCTGTGCGCAGGAAAAAGCTTCTCCTTCCTGCACTACTTTCTTATTGCATTCTGGGCAGACATGAAAAAATCTGGGTTCAAAAACCTGCAGGATAAATGCCCTGGAGCTTGCGTTGTCTCCAATTTTAAAATCGCTTATGTTTTTTTTCCTGATGATTTTTTCTGTTTTTACTTCTCCTAGGGTTTCTGTACTTAGTTTTATCTCGGAAAAGCTTCCCAGGTGAAGTTCGTTATCCCTCATGCTGCCGTTTGAGATTTCAACAGTCGTGCCTTCTGCAATTGTTCCCCGCTCTATGAGTCCTATATGATTCGTGTCCCATAACACTACTTTTATGTTTGCAGTCTCGTCTGCAATCCAGAAATTCACAACCTTGCTCTCCTCCCCTTTTTTGGTCTTAAAAGCCCTCACGGGAAAAAGGTTTATCACTTTTCCAAGAGTATTGACCTTCCTCATTCCTGGAAGCAGCTCGTCAATCTTCAGCTTTTCATTTTCAAAAGATATTCCAAGCTCAGAGGCAACCACCTGCGCAGCCCCGTCTTTGCTGATGAGCCCTGAAAGTTTCTCCCTCTTTGCTTCAACCCTTCTCTCAATCTCATCCTTCCCCAGGCCAGAAGCCTTTGAAATTTTCTCAATTATTCTTTCGTAATTGCTTTGGGGCATTTATATAAAAAAAATCATTTCTTTTTAAGCATTATGCAAGCCCAAAATATTATAAAGCTTAGGTTTTAAATTAAATCATGAGTGTTGTAGCAGTGAAGATAAAAATAATGCCTGATTCTCCCGAAGCAGACATGGCAAAAATGGAGAAAAATGTAAAATCTGTTCTTGAGAAGAATTGGGTTAAAAATCCGAGCTTTGAAATTCAGCCCATAGCATTCGGGCTCAAGGCAGTCATAGTCATGTTCGGCTGGCCGGATGAAAAATCCCTGGATTTGCTGGAGGAAAAATTAAGAAAAATCCTGCATGTCAGTTCTGTTCAAGTTATTGATATCAGGAGAGCTATAGGATAATTTATATTTTTATTTAATAGGGCTCGAACCTCTTTTTTTTAGAGTGTAGGATGTACATGCCTAGACCAAGTACTATTAAGAAAATTCCAATCCAAGGGGCTATTGTTTCAGTAAAAAAAGGAGGGTCATATCCAAGAAATTGAGGTCCCAATTCCCATGCACCAAGAATAATTAAAATAAGTCCCGACACCCTACCCATAATCCCCATTATTATTTTAGGGAGAGAGAGTTTAAAAATATTATGCTTTTCTATAAAATATGCTAACACAAGAACAAATTAAAAATTTGAAAGCTCAGTTGATCCAACACATAGAGGCCTCTTTTCCAGAGGATAAAAAGCAGTTTGCTATATCACAGATAGAGGCCATGAATTCTGAAGAGCTGGAAGAATTTTTGGTAAAAAATAAGCTTCTGAAGAAAGAGGGCGCCGGCCATGGACAGGGCGGGCAGTGCGTTTTCTGCTCGATTGTTTTCGGGGACATAAAGGCATACAAGATGGCGGAGAACTCAAAGGCAATCGCTGTTCTTGAGATAAATCCTGTTTCAAGGGGCCATACAATAATAATTCCGAAAGAACACATCCCCGATTATGGAAAAGAGCCCTCAAACGGAATCAGGAAACTAATAGAAGATATTTCAAAAATAATAAAAAAAGAGCTAAAGCCAAGAGGGGTGACTGTTGAAAATACAAACTTATTTGGGCATCAGGTAGTCAATATAATTCCAAATTACAAAAACAACGAATTGGTTCCAGAGAACCCGGAAAGGCACCATGCAACCGAGGAAGAACTTGCCGAGCTGCAGGAAATCCTCACCAAAAAAACCAAATCAAGAAAAGGTGCCAAAAAAACGGTTAAAAGAATAGAACAACTTAAAGAGAAAATCTGGCTACCAAAAAGGATACCTTAATCCATTATACCAGAGGTAAAACCAAATCAGGAAACCAATTAGAAAAACAGGAGTGAAAGCCACTCCTTCTCTTATCAGAACTTTTTTGTGGCTTTTTCTTAAAATAGAAATTTCCTGTTTTTTCAGGCCATCCCAGCTCGCTTTTATGGTTCTGCCTTTTACCTTAACGTCCCTGTAAAGCCAGTCCCCTTCCCTGAGTTTTTTGGAATCCATGGTTTTTATCATCGCTGTCTCATCCACAGCTTTTGCGTAAATATAGAGATATGGAAAAATAAATATTAAGATAGCAATAAAAATCAGGTAAAAGTTCAGATAACCTAAAATAACAAAGGTTATACTAAATATAAGAGAGAGGATAAACGCCCTTCTGTTAACTTTAAATTGTCTTGCAAATTCCTTCTTAAATTTTCCATAGTTCCTGATGCACAGCCTTAAACTGACTGCTATGCTGTAAAAAGCCCCCACAAAAAGAAATGCCACAAAGAAAAGTAAGAAAATTTCAAGATTGTCATAAAAACTTTCTGAAACCGGAAGAACTGCACCAAGCGCAATCAGCAATTTGGCATCCCCGCCTGCAAACATCTTCCCATAATAAAGCAGGTTTCCTAAAACAAAAAAGATTCCAAGACCAAAAAGACCCTGATAAAAAAAATTAAAATTTCCTGCAGAGAACAGGGAATAAAAGAACCTGAATCCGAGAGCAAAGATTATCAGGGAAAAATTCAGCCAGTTTGCTATCTCTCTCGTTTTAAGGTCTTGCATAACAGCAAAAACGATCCAGACCAATGCCAAAGCAAACAAAAAGATAATTTCCAGCATTATTGAAAATAGCAGATAATATTTATAATGTTATCTAAGAATGAGTTTTAACATTTGGCTTTACTATTTCTTAACATCCTTTTCCCTGGCTCTCTGGCTTCCTCCCTTCCTGTAAGGATGTTTCCTTTTTTCCCTTCCCTTATCTTTCCCTTTTCTTCTTTTCTCGGAAAATCCGTAATCCATAACAAGATGAAGAATAAGATTGTTTAAAAGATTTCCTTAGTTACTGGGCTGCAGAACAGGTTATCGCAGGACAACGTTCTATGCCATAATTTCTTCCGGCATATTTTTCACCGGCATCTGCTAAATCTGCTAAATTGAAACATGTATCTTTAAAATTATCATTAACTCCATCTTTAACATCTCTTTCGACAGAACAGAAATCAAACCGAGAGGTTGCGGTACAGGCAACGCTGCATGCGGTTTTTACATTATCAACATTAGTTCTTGATAAAAACGGAAGGAATTTGTTAAACCCTATAGTAAAGCCAATAAGAAGAATAACTCCAAGTGCTACAGCAACAAACAAAGAAACCAAAACCCAGTTTGTATCCCCTCTTTTATTCTTCATATTACACCCAGTGTTGTTTTGTTTAAAAATGTTTTTATCCAGGCCATGCGAACCTTACAGTTATGTCATATCTTCCAAGTATGGGCTCGGATTGTTTTATAACCACATTACCCTGCGAGTCTTCCTGAATTCCTAAAATGGTTTTTATTTCCTCTTCCTTGTAGCCTAAGTTTTGATAAAAAGAAATCTTTTCCCTAATAAGTCCTGCTTCCTCGACTATGCTTACTGTTAGAAAACCGGGTTTTACAAAACTGTTTGACGTGAAAAAGCTCAAAATTGTGAGCCCACATATGATGACAATTTCTATCACTAAAATCGTTATTGGTATGTCTCCGCGCTTGTTCATTTT
>DATEUW010000010.1:0-14641 GCA_035282925.1 Candidatus Nanoarchaeia archaeon | reverse complement strand
AACAGGGTTATTGAGATGTTTTCTATCTGCTTCAAAAGAAAATCAGATTCATTGGCATAATTCTGGAAAAGGGCGTTCTTGTCCTGCAGCCTCTCTTTTATGCTCTTCAGTTCTGATTTTGCCATGTAGAATCTCTTTCTCATATCTTCCAGCTTCCCCAGTTCAATCTTCTTTTTTTCTATCTCTCTCATCTTGTTTTCAGAACTAAATCCTGACTTTTTCAGCTGCCTCACTGTTTCCTCGAGTCCTTTCAGAGCCTCCTGCAGGTCTTTTTTCTGCTGTAAAAATTCAGAAATTTTTGAAGCATGATTTTCTTTTTTTACATCCATCGCAGCCAGCTCTGCCCTGAGATTTGCTATCTCGTTGTTCAGCTTTTCCTGTTCCAAGCCTGTGGATTCCTGAATCTGCCTGTTTATTCTGGAAATCCCGGCCTCTGCATTCTTTATTTCTGTCTCAAGGCCAAGAATGATTTTTTTTACTCCGCCAATTTCCTTATTTTTTCCTTCTATATTCAAATTCAGTGCTTCTGCCTCTTTTTTCTTTTTTTGGAGGCCAAGGTTTATTATGCTGGCTTTCAGCCTTTTTATTTCCGCTTCAAGTTTTTTGTATCTCAGAGCCTGCTGCCTCTCTTTTTCCAGGTTATTCAGGTAAGCGGTCCTTTCCCTGAGAATCGAATGAACCTCCTTTAATTTTTCTTCTGTCTTCTCAAGTTCGTGCAGGGATTTTTCTTTTCTGGATTCGTATACAGAGATTCCGGAAACTTCCTCCAGAATCGTGCGCCTTTCCTCTGCCTGCATCCTTACGAAATTCTGAATCTCGCCCTGAAGGATTATGTTGAACCCCTGGGGATCCACTCCGGCCTGCGCAAGCAGAGAGAGGACTTCCTGCCTTGTTTTTGTTTCGTTATTAATCTTGTAAATGCTCTGCCCGCTTCTTCTCACTATTCTTTTTACCGTAATCTCCGGCTTATCAACCGAGAAAATTTTCTTGGAATTGTCAAAGACTATCTCTACAGATGCTTCTTTCGCAGGGGCAATATTTTCTCCTCCGAGAAAAATCAGGTTGCCTGCCCTCGCTGCCCTCAGAGATTTCATGCTCATCCTTCCAAGAACAAAGCAGATGGCATCTGATATGTTGCTTTTGCCTGAACCGTTTGGTCCGAGAAACACATTTATTCCGGGGGTGAATGGTATTTCCGTCTTCCTTGGAAAGCTTTTGAAGCCGTGCATTATCAGCCTCTTTATGTACATAGAAAAAATAGCCAAAGGTTATTTTTAAAGAATTCGGGAGTTTTTTTAGATGGTTAAATATCTCATTTCATGCTACAATGTAATAACAAGATGTGATTTTATGGCAAAGTAACGTAGAGCCTAACTCCGCCATTCTCTGGTCTGTAAAAACCAGTATGCACATGAGTCAATCCTTGCGTTTCTAGATACCTGATTAATTCGCCATATGCAGGGTGCTTCATTAACTCTTCTTTTGTTATATCTTTTTCAACAGACGCGACTAGAAGTTCACAATTAGAATGATCTTTTCTTGCTGCTTCTTCGAGCTTCCCTGACAGAAGAGGGATAAGTGCTCTTACTTTAGCCTTCTCGGATTTTATAAAATTGTCAAAATTGACTCTAACCTCCAATTCTCTTTGTCTTCTTGCTTCTTCACGCAGTTCTCTAAGTTTATGAAGATCAATATTTTCTGTCTTATCTAGAGGGCTCGTCGGTTCTGGTCCCATAACCTTTTCTGGTAAATTCATGTTTATTAATCTTTCCTTTTTTTATTTTTTAAGGTTATTTAGAAAAAGTTTTCTTCAGAACAGCTTTTTCTGGGCTAAATCGTGAATCGCCCTTTTCCAGGTTTTCCAGCTCTTCCTGAAGATTCCCCTGTGCTCGAGTTTCTTTATGTTCTTTTGCAGGAATTTTGTCGTTCTTGGGTCTGAAGAATATCCCGAGCCAATGTGGTCCCCGTATTTCTTTCTTAAGATATCCATTTCCCTCTCCCTTTCTTCTTTTGCCAGTATGGATGCGGCGGAGACAGCGACATGGTTTACATCTGCCTTATGCTCGCAGAGCACTTCCAGGTTAGAAAGGTTTTCTATCTTGGTTTGCACAGTGTCTCTCCATTTAACCCTGTTTGTAGATGGGCAGTCTATCACTACTTTTATTTTCGTGCCACTGGCGTTTGAGGGCACGTTTATTTCATTGATAATCTTAGCAGCCATCTGCGCTTCCAAGTCATTCAGATTTATTCCTGAATGATCTTTCCCGTCAATTTCTAAAGGATATTTCACCTGAATCGCGAATGCTTCTGCTTTTTCCCTGATGACCGCCTCCAGAAAAGCCCGCCTTTTTTTTGTGAGCTGCTTGCTGTCCTTCACGCCAAGCCTTTTCAGCTCTTTTTCTGTTTCCTCTGTTATAAGGCAGCCTGCAAGAACCATGGGGCCTATAACTGGGCCCCTGCCTGCATCGTCAATCCCAAGAATGAGTTTTTCCTCCATGAAAGAAAAAACATTTTTTTGTTTTTAAAACTTTATATTTGGCCAAATAGATTACCTGGAAACTTTATATCCAGAATTTTTTTTAATTTTTTTTCTCTTTTTTCAATTTGTGATTTTCTTTCAAAAAGACGCGGATGAAATTCCGGACCCTTTTCTCTAAAGTTATCAAACCATTCTCCATGGTTCTTATCTCTTATAAGAAGAACGGGAAATGGCGTGATGTTTTTACCATTCATTGTTACCCCTTCGGGAAATTTTAATTTCCAAATATTATAATTGTTAGGATTTAAACCAAACCTAGAAAGAGCCTCTTTAGGGTATGCAAGTATCGCATTTAATCCGGAAGATAGTAATTGGGAATATGAATCATATTTACCGCCATTATCTTCATATCTATAAGTATATTCTGAGGAATGATTCTCACCCACCCTATGTATTTCAAGTATGATACTTAAAGGAATAGATAATAGAAACCTTGGATTTGATAAAGCACTGACAAGTTCTTCCAGAGGTTTCTGTTTAAAATTCTTTACTAATTTTCTTACACCATGTCTAAAGATTTCAAAAATTATTTTGGGTGGATTTTGAAAATATTCATTTAATTGTAAACACAGATATTTTGCCATTTGCTCGTCTTCTATTTTTAAACCTCCCCCTGGGGAAACCGATTTTGATTCCCTTAAGCAGGATTTCTTATCAATCACCAAATCCGGTTCACTGGTTACTGCATTACAACTAAGAAGTACATCAAGCGGCGCGTGTGGATTATTCAATAATTGGTATAATCCTTTTAATCTTCCGCCATAAATACCTTGCATAAGAAGTTCAAAATAATAGCCTGATTTTTTCTTCATACCTTGATCAGGAAAGCTTGATCCAAAACCATCAAAACTTAACTGAAGAGGATATTCAATTTGTCTGTTGTTAACCCTTAATTCCTCGGCAATAAGATAATCATCAAGCCCTGCAAAAGGATTTGGGCTTCTGATAAACCTCAATCTCTTTTCCACGGACAAAAATAGAGGTATTCTTTAAAAAAATTTAGAGGCTTGATAATATACCAGAAACCTTTAAAAGTTAACCAGCACAGTGATTATTAGCGGGATAGAGGAGCCTGGAGTCCTCGCAGGGCCCATAACCCTGAGATCGTGCGGTTCAAATCCCACTCCCGCTATTTATTCCTACAAAAAACTTATAAGTTTGCAATATAGTATAGAAATATGCCTCAGTCGCATAGTGGTATTGCAATGGATTGCTAATCCATGCCCTTCGGGGTTCGCAGGTTCGATTCCTGCCTGAGGCGTTTTTTGGAAAAATGATGCTGGTAAAAACAAAAATAGGCTCAAGCAAAATTCATGGGATTGGACTTTTCGCAGATCAGTTTATTAAAAAAGGGACAGTAATATGGAAGTTTACGCCTGATTTTGATTTAAAATTCACTAAGAAGCAAATTAACAAATTTCCAAAGCAGGTCAGAGAATACATAGATAAATACGCGTGGCTTAGTAAAAAGAGCGGGAAATACTGTTTTTCTAGTGATAATGGAAAATATTTTAATAATTCGGACAATCCTAACTCATTGAGCGAGTATTATCCTGATGAGGATGAGGTTATAACAAAAGCCATAAAAGATATCAAAAAAGGGGAAAAAATTACTGATGATTACAGGACTTTTGATAAAGATTTAAGGGGTTTGAGAAGTTATAAAAAGGGTTTAATAAAAATTTAAAGACAGATTTTTAAATTGGATTCTGCTTAATTTAACAGAAAAAAAAGAGGAAAGATGAAAAAGCCAAATTTGTTAGTTCTTGGAGCTTCCGGCGGCGTTGCCCAGGTTTTTCTTCAGTATCTGGTCCACCACAGGGATTTTTTTAACAAACTTATACTTTTATCCAGAAAAAACAGAATCAAAAATAATAATCACTTGGAGCATGAAAAATTAGATTATATCTATATTGAAAAAAAACTTGACCCTTATGAAAAAAAAGAATTTCAAAAAATACTTAAAAAATATAGGGTAGATATTGTTTTGGATCTGACAGACCTTGATTCTATCCCTCTTCTTGAGGCAGCAGATGAGTTGGAAGTGAGTTATATAAATACCTCTATGAATTCAGATGATAAAGTTGTATCTGACTTAATTTTTGATGTATACCGGAGAAAAAAAGAGTTAAACAATGCTGTGCATATTCTTTGTGCGGGAATGAATCCAGGAATAGTAAACATGTGGGTTAGATATGGTATTTCAAAATTCGGAATTCCGAAAGAAATAGTTCATTTTGAATATGATACTTCAAAAATCCAGACCCCATTCAAAACAAAACAGCTTGCAATAACATGGTCCCCCCATGAATTCCTCGTTGAAAATGTAAGGGACCCCTCTGGGGTTGCGTTAGGCAGAAAAAAGATAAAGCCGATAACCCCAAATGCAATAAGCCATCGCCAAGATATGCGACCAATTTTAAGCCCGATTGTGAAGCTTGATAAGTATCCAAAAGGATTCACGGTGCTGCATGAAGAGAATCTTACCTTGTCCTATAAGTATGATATTCCGTCAAAATTTATTTATTCAGTTAACGATGATACCATGGAAGCTTTGTTAAAAATGAACAGGAGAAAAAACAGGATTTTAGAGGAAGATTTTATGGTAATAAAAAACATAGATATTCCTCTAGAAGGCTCCGATAGCATAGGCGTGATTCTTAATTATGGAGACAGAAAAGTGTATTATTTTAATAGCATAAATAATGCTTCAATGATAAGGACAAACGCCACTTATTATCAGGTAGTTATAGGAGTATTTGCCGCTTTATTCACTCTTTTATTTAACAAAAATAGATTAAAAAAGGGAGTTTATTTCACAGAGGATTTGTTCAATACAAACTACAAGGATTATGTTTTTGACAACATGAGGGTCCAGGAATTTGTTTTCAAGAAAGAAAATGGCGGAAAAATGAAGATTGATTCATATAATCCAACATTAAGCACTACTAAAAATAATAATTTTAAGCATATCCACATATAAAATGAAATTTGATTTTTGTGTTGTTGGGGCCACGGGGATGCAGGGAAAAATTGTAACTCGAGATTTGATTGAAAGTGGATACTCTGTTTTCATGTGTGGGAGAGATAAAAACAGAATAGAGCATTTGCTGGGAAAATACGGAAAAAAAACTTCTTTTGCTTATCTGGATTTGAGGGATATGAAAAACGCTGTAAAAGTCATAAAAAAATCAGGTGCAAAAGTTGTCGTGAATTGTGCAGAAGGGGACTGGAACCTGAACTGCCTTAAAGAGTGCATAAAAGCTGGAGTAAATTCTCTCGACCTTGGCTCAGACATTCCTATGACGAGAAAACAGCTCGGAATGCATAAGATTCTCAAGAAAAATGGAATCATACACATCACCGGCTGCGGCTCTGTTCCCGGCATTGGTAATGTCATGCTTCGTTATGCAGATGAAAAGTTTGATAAAATCGATACAGTTGAAGTTGGTTTTGCATGGGATTCTAATATGAAAAAATTTGTGGTTCCTTTTTCGATGGAGAGTATTCTCCAGGAATTCACCATGTATGCGCGCTATCTTCACCACCATAAGACAAGAATAGTTAAGCCAATGAATTCTGTAGTCAAGACTTATCACAGGGCAATAGGAAGGGAAAAAGAATTCAAGGTCGGGCATCATCCTGAGACCTACACTTTCCATAGGTTTTGCGAGAAAAAAGGGATACAGAACTGCGAATTTTATGCGGGTTTCCCGGAGCATTCGATGAGAACCATATTAAGTTTGATTGAGCTTGGATTCGCCAGCAAAGAACCTGTTGATTTTGAAGGGAAAAAGATAAAGCCTGATGAATTTCTTACAGAGGTTTTGAAGAGGCTTGAATATCCAAAAGGGTATACAGAGACAGAAAATCTGTGGGTTTTGATAAAAGGAAAACATAACGGAAAAAAAAGAGAAATACTCATGGAATGCATTGTACCTCCATTAAAAGGCTGGGAAGACGCAGGCTGCAACATTGACACAGGGATGCCTGCGAGCATAATTGCACAGATGATATTCAAAAAAACGATAAACGAGCAAGGAAGCTATTCTCCGGAATTCATAGTTCCTTCAGAGCCATTTTTCAAGGAACTGAGAAAAAGAAAGATGCTGGTTTATGAAAACGGGAAAGTGATAAATTAATTCACTCAGGCAATAGCCACAAATCTGTCCCTTCCAGCGTGTTTTGCATCGTAGAGAGCCTTGTCTGCCCTTTCCATGAAAGATTTCTTTGTGTCTTTTTCTTTGTAAGAGGTTAATCCTCCAGAGACTGTGATATTGTGCTTTCCGAGTATCTTGTCTGACTTGATTGCATCTCTTATTCTTGCTGTTAGCGCTTTTGCCTTTTGCAGTTTTGTCTGGGGAAGTATTATGAAAAACTCCTCGCCGCCGAATCTTGCCGCAACGTCTGATTTTCTCAGCTGTTTTTTGAGAACATCTGCAAGTCTTTTCAGGAATTCGTCTGCTTTTATGTGCCCGTGGATGTCATTTATTTTTTTGAAGAAATCTATATCGATTATAAACAAGCAAAGTTTTTCTTGACCTCTTTTGGCTTTTTCCATTTCCATTTCAAGAATGCTTTCAAAAAACTTGTTGTTGTAAAGCCCTGTTTTTTCATCATGAGTTGCCGCATCATACAGCAGGGAAACAGACTCGGTCATGGCGCTGAAAAGATCCTCTATCTTTTTCCTGAACCTCGGATCCAGTGCCGATATTTTTTTGCTCAGTTTTTTGTCCATTTTTTATTTAAGCAAAACAGATTTAATAAGGTTATGTTGATATGGATTTAAGTTTATAATGGTTAAAAATTAATTAGTCGGATTATGTCAATTATAACTTGTGGAATTTTTTCATAAATAAGTTTTATAAACCGCTTTTTCCCCATTATATCATGTTTTTGCAATGGGATGTCTTGAACAGGCCTGATTTTTTCCAGGCTAATTTACTTGCGGGATTTTTTTTTATATTTCTTCTGATAATTGTAATTCTATATGTTTATGTGGCTCTGGCTTTGATGAGAATTGCTAAAAAAACAGGAACAAAGAATGAATGGTTTGCATTTATACCTATTGCAAATTTTTATCTTTTGACCCAGATGGCTAAAAAGAGCGGGCATTGGACATGGGCTCTTTTACTCGGTTTCCTTCCTTTCGGAGGATTGTTTGTTGCCGCAGTCGGCATCTGGCTTTTCTGGCTTGTTGCTGAAAGAATCAAATTCCCAGGCTGGATAAGCCTTCTTCTGATTGTTCCTTTTGTCAATCTCGTTGTTTTGGGAATTTTAGCTTGGAAGAAATAATTTCTTATTTGCTGATATCACTCGTTTTCCTGTAATTTAGATAAAGCCTGTCTAAGATAGAAATCACACGCTGCCTTTGCTCAGAATTTCCAAGTCCTTTCCAGTCCAAAAGAACAAAATCCAGTTCTTCCTCTGTTTTCTTAACTGCCTCTGAAATCATTTCTTCTGTCAGGGGAAATGCATATTGCGGGATTACATGAGAAATTGCCACGTTTGATTTTCCTTGGATTCTATTGAAGCTCGGGCAGTAATGAGGGCCGCCAATCGCAATAGCTACCTCATTATACGGATTTTCCTTGAAGTCAGAAATTGCTTCTGAAATTGTTTTTGCCACAACGAAACCAGTCCTGCTGTTTGTCCATTCTGTCTCTGTTGAGCCTATCTCAATAAAAATGCAGGGCTTTTCAATCAGGGGGCCGTGGTGCGTTGCTTCAAGAGTGACTTTGTAATCCTTTAGATAATGTTTTTCCGCATTTTCATTCAGTTTTTCAAAAATATGCTTCATGAACAGGGCAGAAGACCTGCAAACTCGGTTCTTTTCCCCCCCTAATTCTGCAAGTCTCCAGTTTCCTGGGGCATGCACAGAAAGCGTCTTCTCCCTGCTTTCTGACTTGTGTTTTGAGGCAAATATCACAAAATCATAGGAATTTATTTTTTCCAGGTCAAGATTTTCCGTATAGATGATTTCCTTGTCGACGAGATAAAACTTGAATTCTCCGAACTGGCTCAGCTGCGTTGTAATGTTTATTCCTGCCTTGTCCAGCTTTGAAGCCACGATGAGGAACTTTTGATATTGTGACATAATATTAAATGGTATGGATTTTTAAATATTTTAACCCGAATAATTTATTAATCAACCTATTATTAATATTTCTATGATAGAACTTATCAAGCTGGTTATAGCAATTCTTGTTCTTGTCTTCGGAATTCCGATAGGAAACCGGCTCGCAAAAGCCACGAAAGATGAATCAGGGCAGGGTCAGAGATGGTTCAAGCTCATTGTTCTTTTAAGTATGGTAGGAGTTTTAATTGGGCTGATAGCAGGAAATGATGTTTTGCTTTTCAGTTTTGCATTCATCGCCATAGTCACAAGCAGGAGTTTGAGGAGGAAAAAATAAAATGTTGTATCTGATAGGCCTGGGATTGAGCGATGACAGCATTTCAAAGAAAGGGCTTGAAATTGCTAAGAGATGCAAGAAGATTTATCTTGAAAATTATACAGCAGAATTGCCTTATTCCATTAATGAAATGGAAAGGTCGATAGGAAAAAAAATAACCATTGCTGATAGAGAATTTGTAGAAGGCTTAAAATTTTTGGACGAGGCTAAAAAAACTGATGTTGCTTTGCTGATTTACGGAAGCCCCTTAACGGCCACGACACATATTTCAATAATTCAGGAAGCCAAAAAAAGGAAAATCAAGACAAGAATCCTACATAACGCCTCGGTTTTTGATGCTATTGCAGAGACAGGACTTCAGCTTTACAAATTCGGAAAGACGACAAGCATGCCTGGCTTTGAGGCAGGCAGTTACATGGAAATAGTCAAAGCAAATTTAGAAATTAAGGCACATACTTTAATTTTGATTGACATAGGCCTTGAATTCCAGGATGTTTTAAAAAGGTTAGATGGCGATTGCGCTAAAAACAATATCAAATTAGAGAAAATTATTATATGCTCAAAATTGGGAACAGAGGAAAGCAAGATTTATTATGGTAGCATCATAAAATTAAGGTCCTTAAAAGTTAAAGCTCCTTTCTGCATGGTAATTCCAAGCGAGCTCCATTTCCTCGAAAAAGAATTTCTGGAAAATTTTAAGAATTGATTTCCCCATATATTATCATGTTGGGTCTAAATAAAAGAGAAATAAAGATTCTCAAAGGCCTGAATACTCCTGGGAAAATTCAGGACTTCCTGAACAGAATTCCCATAAATTTTGAGGAAAAAGGAGATACCTGCATGTCTCCGAGGATGGTATTAAAAAATCGGAAGGCACATTGCATAGAGGGGGCAATGTTAGCCGCAGCTGCCTTGAGAGTGCATGGAGAAAAGCCTCTCGTGGTTGACATGACAGCAACGAAGAAAGATTTTGACCATGTCATCTGTGTATTCAAAAAGGATGGAAAATGGGGGGCTATAGGAAAGACGAATCACGCTGTTCTCAGGTACAGGGAGCCGATATACAAGAGCATAAGGGAGCTCGTCATGAGTTTTTTCCACGAATATTTCGACGATGACGGTAAGAAAAACTTGAGGTCTTATTCTGCACCTGTTGATTTATCAAGGTTTGACCATTTCAACTGGATGGCCTCTGAGGAGGATATATGGTATATTCCAGACTATCTGGAAAAAATAAAGCACTTCCCCATATTGACAAGGAGCCAGATTGCGGGGCTCAGAAAAGCAGACAGGGTTGAATTGGATGCAGGGGACATTGTCGAGTGGAAAAAATAAATTAATTTAAAAATATAGGACACTAAGGATTAAAATGTATGATTTCAAGAAGATTGAAGGAGAAACCCTGAGCTTCTGGGATGATAAAAAGATATTTGAAAAACTAAGGAAGAAAAACAAAGGCGGTAAAAAATGGAGTTTCATTGACGGGCCAATTACTGCAAATAACCCTATGGGAGTTCATCATGCATGGGGGAGGACTTACAAGGATCTTTTCCATAGATTCAAGTCCATGCAAGGATATGAAACGAGATTCCAAAATGGTTTTGACTGCCAGGGATTGTGGATTGAAAGAGAAGAAGAAAAAGACCTCGGCTTGAAGGACAAGAAAGACATTGAAAAATTCGGAATATTAAATTTCGTGAATGCCTGCAGAAAAAGGGTTGAGAAATTTTCTAAAGTCCAGACCCAGCAGTCAATAAGGCTTGGGCAGTGGATGGATTGGGAAAATTCTTATTATACGATGTCTGATGAAAATAATCTTCATAATTGGTTTTTGATTAAGACTTATCACGATAAAGGATGGTTATACAAAGGAAAAGATTCTGTTCCATGGTGCTGGAGGTGCGGAACCGCAAGTTCAAAGCATGATATTGTCACAGAAGGCTACAAGGAAGTGACTCATCCTGGATTATTCATGAAATTCCCTGTTAAGGGAAAAAAGAATGAATACTTCTTGATATTCACAACAACGCCCTGGACAGTTCCGGCAAATGTCGCAATTGCGGTAAACAAAGATGTAATGTATGCGAAGGCAGAACAAGAGGGAAAACATTATTGGATTGCTGAAAAAAGGCTCGGTGAATTAAATGGGAAGCACAAGATTGTCGATAAGAAAAAAGGGGCTTCGCTTGAAGGAATGAAATATGTCATGCCTTATAATAACTTCAACAGCCAATTAAAATCCCAGCATGAGGTTGTTCTTTGGCCGTTGGCTTCGGAAGAGGAAGGGACAGGGATTGTTCATATTGCTCCTGGATGCGGAACAGAAGATCATGAACTTGGAAAAAAACTGCATCTAAATGTGATTTCTCCTCTTGATGAAGCAGGTGTTTATTCTGAAGGGTTTGGGCTTTTCTCTGGGAAAAAATATTCGGAAGTCAACAAGGAAGTTCTGAATGATTTTGAAAAAATGGGCTCTGCATACAAAATCGTTCTTTACAAGCACAGGTATCCCCACTGCTGGCGTTGTGGCGAGGAGCTTGTCTTCAGATTAGTCGATGAATGGTATATAAAATGCAGCGAGATAAAGAAAAAAATGATTGCGGAAAACAGAAAAGTCAGATGGTATCCGGAATACGGAAAAATAAGGCAGGAAGAATGGTTCAAGAACATGGGCGACTGGCTTATCTCAAGAGAAAGGTATTGGGGATTGCCATTGCCAATATGGGAATGTGAATGTGGGGAAATCTTTGTTGCTGGGAGCTTGAAAGAATTAAGAGAAAGAGCAATTGACAAAAAGAAAGTTGACAATCTTAAGGAAATACACCGGCCATGGATAGATGAGATAAAGATAAAGTGCAAGAAATGCGGGGCAGAAGTAAGAAGAATTCCTGACGTGGGAGATGCATGGCTTGATGCAGGTATTGTCCCTTTTTCAACTCTCGATTACTTAACAGACAGGAAACACTGGAAAAAATGGTTTCCCACTGACCTGATATCTGAAAGCATGCCGGGGCAATCAAGAGGATGGTTTAATGCCTTGATGTGGGCAAGCGTCGCTATAACAGGAAAAGCGCCATTCAAATCTCTTTTCGGATATGAAACCTTAAAAGATGAAAAAGGTGAGGAAATGCACAAAAGCAAAGGAAATGCCATACCATTTGACGAGGCTGCTGAGAAAATTGGTGCAGATCCCATGAGGCTGCTCTATTGTATTCAGGATCCAAGCCAGGAAATGAGGTTTGGATTCCACGTCGCAGCAGAGCCAAGAAATAACCTGAACATCTTTTATAATTTAAGAAATCTTGTGGAAAATTCAAAAGCAACAAAAATAAAAAGAGCAGAAGACAGATGGATAATCTCAAGATTAAACTCGCTTGTCAAGAAAGTGACTGAAGAACTGGAAAATCTTCATCCGCATATTGGTACAAGAGAATTGAAAAATTTCTGGCTGAATGATTTTAGCAGGGGATATATACAGTTTGTGAGAGACCGCTTGTCTGCAGAAGACAAAGAAGCGAAGTTTGTTGTTAAAGAGGTTTATGTAAGTCTCCTCGGACTTCTTGCACCTGTTTGTCCATTTATAACAGAACATGCCTGGCAGGATTTAAGAAAGAGGAAAATTGTCAGGGAAGAAAGTGTTCATCTCTCTTCCTGGCCAAAAGCAGACAAGAGAAAAATTGATAAACTTTTAGAAAAGAGAATGGAAAATACTCTTAAGATAATAGAGATGGGTTTGGCGGAAAGAGATAAGAATAAAATTGGTTTAAGGTGGCCATTACAAAAAATTACCATATTTGTTAAAGGAATAGATAATTATGATCTTTTTGAAGAAATAATAAAGAATCAATTGAATGTCAAAAATGTAAAATGGGAATCTCCTGCTTCAAAAGGAATAGAACTCGACATAGAGCTGGAAAAAGAAATTACCCCTGAACTGGAGGCAGAGGGCTATGCACGCGAGCTCTCCAGGCAGATTCAGGATTTCAGGAAAAGACTCGGATTGCAGAAGAAGAACCGGATAGAGCTGTTCATAATCACCGACAAAGATTTTAGAAACATTCTGGAACCACAGAAAGATTTCATAAAAGAAAGAACAAATTCAAAAAAAATTGAAATCATTATCGAAGGCAAAACAAAAATTAAAGAAAGATTTAAAAACAAAACCACCTTTTCAGTAAAAGATAAAAGAGGAGAGATAGCCGTAATCGTTACTGACAGGTGATTTCCAGAAGTAATTGTTACTGATAGGTGAGTTCATAAGGGTTACTCTTTTATCATAACAATATTTAAAAATCGGTCTGGTATTCAAAGATAACAAAATGATAGTAAAAGAAGAATTTTTAGGCAGGTTAAGAAAGATTTTTGACCTGAATCTGTATGAGGTGAAGGTCTGGACCGCTCTTCTTTCCAGGGGAACTTCGACGGCTGGAGAATTGAGCAGCATTTCCGATGTGCCAAGATCAAGAACCTACGATATTCTTGAAAGCCTTGAAAAAAAAGGATTTATAATAATGAAGCTCGGAAAACCAATAAAGTTTGTGGCTTTAAAGCCGGGGGAAGTTGTTGAGCGTGTTAAGAAAAATCTGATGGTAGATGCAAAGGAAAAAACAAGAAGACTCGAGACCCTGAAGGGCGATGAGGTGCTCGACGAGCTGAATGTCCTTTTCACGAAAGGGATTAAATTTGTCGAGCCATCTGATTTGTCTGGAAGCATCAAAGGCAGGCAGAACCTCTACAATCATCTGGATATGATGGTGAGGGATGCGGAAAAGGCAGTCACCATAGTGACGACAGAAGAAGGCCTGAACAGGAAAGTTGAGGCTTTGATGCCGAGCTTTGAAAAATGCAAAAAACGCGGCGTTAAGATAAGGATTGCGGCACCGATAACAAAAAATAACATAAAAGTTGCGAAGGAACTTAGGAAAGTTGCAGAGGTCAGGAACCTTGAGAATTTTAAGGCAAGGATGACAATTGTTGACGGAAATCAGATGATGTTCATGCTCCTGGATGATGAAAAATTCCATCCGAATTATGACGTGGGCGTCTGGATAAACACAGAGTTCTTTGCGCAGGCCCTCGAGCAATTTTTTGACTTGGCATGGCAGGATATGAAGCCTGTCAGGTGATTTAATTCGGTACCAGAAGATTTATAATTTTATTAACATTTTGGGTTATCATGAAAGGATTACTAAAAGAACTGAATCATTTTTTGGGAAAAGCTGCTCTTTCTACGTATGCTGGTGGTGGTCCGGAAGTTGATCCTGAAGAACCGGGTTTTAAAGAATTGGTATATAAGAAAGGTAAGTGGTATTACAAAGATAGCTATACTGGATTTTTTCAATCCTGGGGGCGAGAGGTTGTATGGCATAACAAAAAACCTTTTTGGAATCAGATTTATGGGGGAGGGATGACTAAGAAATTCCATAATAATATACAGTTTGCTCATGAAACTTTTGATTTTCTTAAAAAAGCCTTATCAGCTGGAGAAAAACAAGAAAAATTCCAACCACGTGGTCCAAAAAAGTTTGCCGATGATGATTGGGTATATTCCTGTAAGTGGAAAGGAAATATTAAAAAATTTGAGGGTCACGAAAAGATCCTCTTCAAAGGAGAAATAGTATTTATCCACGATTTCTTAGGTGGCTTAATTTTGACTAAACAATAAAGAAAGCCGTCTTTTCTTAATTTA
>DATEUW010000009.1:0-21785 GCA_035282925.1 Candidatus Nanoarchaeia archaeon | reverse complement strand
GGCACATCGAGTGCAGCGCAATGTCTATGAAATACCTTGGAGAAAGCTTTGACATACACACAGGAGGCCAGGACCATGTCCAGATTCATCACACGAATGAAATCGCACAGAGCGAGGCTGCAACAGGAAAACCTTTTGTCAGATACTGGCTTCATGGAGCATGGCTCTTGTTCAAGGGAAGAAAAATATCCAAGAGCATCGGAGGACTTTACACAATTTCAGAGCTTGAAGGCCTTGGCTTTGAACCCATGGATTTCAGGTACCTTTGTCTCACAACGCATTACAGAAAGCCGTTAAGCTTTACAATTGATAATCTTAAAACAGCCAGGAATTCTTATCAAAGGCTGGAAAATATAATCTCTGAACTGAAAGATGACAAAAAGATAAATGGAAAATATCTCGAGGATTTTAAAACAGCAATAAACGATGATCTGGACATGCCTGGAGCATTGCGGGTTTTGTGGGATTTAGTAAGAAATAAGAATGCCAAAGGAAAGCTAAGGACAATAAAAGAAATGGACAGAATTCTTGGGCTTGATTTATTGAAAAAGAAAAAGATAGTTATTCCGCAGAAAATAAAAAAGCTAATTGAACAGCGCGAGAAATTCAGAAAAGCAGGCAATTTTAAAGAGGCTGATGAAATAAGAAAAAAGATTAATAACCTTGGTTTCATTATTGAGGACACAGAAAAAGGGGCTGTTGTAAAAAAGAGATAAGATGAAGAAAATGGGTGCAAAAAAAATAATTTGGTTTGAATATTTTTTTATAATAGCAAACCTCTTAATTATTATTTTATTTTATAAAGATATTCCTTTAGCAACTATCCTTTTGGCATTAACCACTATTTTAGGCATGATTAAATGGAAATCGATAAGAACGTTATATATTTTTATATTGATTGGGATTGGTGCAACGATTTTGGAGATAATTGCAGTTTATATTGGAATTTGGAAATATACAATTACTAATTTTTTAGGTGTGCCTTTTTGGTTATTCATTGCATGGGGAAATGCTGGAGCAGTAATATATCAAATTTCAAAAAATCTAAAAGAAAGGAGGTTAAATTTAAAGGATACAGATGTCGAAGAAGATTGAGTGGTATCATGATTTCATAAATCTGAATTACAAACCAAGGAAAACTGACCTGAAAGTTCTTTATTATTTTGAGCCAGCGAAAGGGATAACAAGGGATGATGCGATAGGAAGAATTGCCTCTGAATCTTCAACAGGAACATGGACAACTCTTTTCAAACTGCCGCCGCGAATGAAAAAAATTATGGCAACTGCTTACAAAGTCCAGGGAAATTTTGTTCATATTGCTTATCCTCTGGAATTATGGGAAAAGGGGAATGCTCCTCAGCTTCTCAGCGGGATTGCAGGAAATATTTTTGGAATGAAAGCTCTGAACAATTTAAGGCTGATAGATGTTTCTCTGCCTGAGGAATATATTCGTGGTTTCCAAGGCCCTAATCTCGGAATTTCTGGATTGAGAAAATATTTCAAAATCTATGACAGGCCTCTGACCGGAGCTGTACCCAAACCAAAACTTGGATTCAGCGCAGAAGAGCACGCGCAAATTGGTTTCGAAACATGGCTCGGCGGCTTTGACTTAGTAAAAGACGATGAAAATCTCACGAGCCAGAGTTTCAATAATTTTGATAAGCGTGTTGAACTCATGGGAAAAGCGAGGGACAAAGCCGAGAGAGAAACAGGCCAGGTCAAGGACGCGCTCATCAATATCACTTCAGAGACGAAAGAAATGGAGCGCAGAGCAAAAACCCTCCATCAACATGGATTCAAGTACGCAATGATTGATGTTGTTACGTGCGGGACTGCGAGCGTGCAGACTCTGAGAGATGTTCTCGGAGATTACGGAATGGCTATTCATGCGCACAGGGCAATGCACGCTGCCTTTGACAGGAATCCAAAGCATGGAATAACTATGCAGTTTCTTGCAAAGATAATGAAGCTTATCGGAGTTGACCAAATTCACTCGGGAACAGCTGTCGGAAAATTGGTTGGAAGCAAGGAAGAGGTTTTATCAATTGCAGATGTACTCAGAGAAAAGCATGTTAAACCATACAAGAAAATTTTGCTTGAACAAGATTGGCATGGAATCAAGCCCGCATTTCCTGTTTCTTCAGGGGGAGTGCATCCGGGGATAATTCCTGATGAAATGGACATCTATGGAAAAGATTTTGTTCTTCTTGTCTCTGGGGGGATTCACGGGCATCCTAGGGGAACAAGAGCAGGCGCAATGGCATCAATGCAGGCTTTGGAGGCAACGCGAAAAAAAATCTCACTTGAGGAATATGCAAAAATGCACAGGGAACTGCGGGAAGCCCTGGAAAAATGGGGAAGGCTGAATCCGAAGTAAAATGGTTAAGGCGGAATTTTTTGATATTTTCGGTTTTATAGGGTTCTTAATTTTATTAATTATAGGAATATCTGTTATAAATATAATTAAAACAAAAGCGTTTATCATAATTATTATCAGTTTAATAGGTTTAATCGTAGATGGTTATATTGTGATAACTAAACTCATGTTAAAAAATAAAAAATGAAAAGTGGGGAATACAGGAAAGCTGTTTTTGTACTTCCTTATGCTAAAACAAAAAAAAGAATTGAATACCTGCTTTTAAGGAGGAAACTGCACTGGAGGGGATGGGAATTCTCAAAAGGAAAGATAGAGCTTGGGGAAAGAAAAGAGCAAACAGCAAGGCGTGAGTTAAGGGAGGAGACTGGGCACAGGGCAATAAAAATAAAAAAATTTAATTTTTCCGGGAGATACAGATACCACAAAAAATTTCCTGACAGGCCTGGTTTCATAGGGCAGACTTTTTCCCTGTATGCTGCCCAGGTAAAAAAAGGGCGGGTAAGCCTGGACAAAAAAGAACACAACGGACATAGGTGGGTGGATTTTTCCAAAGCCATTAAAATGTTAAAATTTACCAATCAGAAAAAATCCTTAAGAATTGTGAATTCCTGGTTAATGAAAGGAAAGGGAAGATGAAATTCAGACAGGTTGTTTTGGAATCCGGGGCAAAAATTATTCTTGGAAAAGATGCAAAAAGCAACGAAGAACTCGTGAAGGAGTTTAAAGGAAAGAAAAATACTATATTACATACTGCTATGCCGGGAAGTCCTTTTTGTATAATTGAAGTCAAAAAATTAGACAGAGCAGACGTCAGAGCGGCGGCTGTTTATTGTGCGAGATATAGCCAGGACTGGCGTGACAATAAAGGCGATGTAAAAGTCAATGTTTTTACAGGAAAAGACGTGTACAAATCAAAAGGCATGCCAACCGGCACTTTCGGAGTTAAAAAATCAAGAACGATAGCTGTTAAAAAGGAAGAGATACAAAAATTCAAATGAGACATAGCCACATCCAACTCGGAAAAAACGGAATAACTGAAAATTTTATTGAAACCCTGAAGGATCATTTCAAGAATCATGAAAATGTAAAGATTTCTGTCCTGAAAAGTGCTGGACATAGTAAAGAGGCGGTTAGAAAATATAACGAAGAAATCCTTGAAAAATTAGGAAGAAGATACACTGCCAAAACAGTGGGGTTTACTATAGCTTTGAAAAAATGGAAAAGGGATGTCAGATAAGAGCAAAGACAGCGGATAAAAAATTTTAATAACCGAAGAGCTTATAAATCATATTTCTCATAGCATTTTAGGTAAATGACTTTTTGTCATCTATTGCCGCAAGGCAAGCCCGAATAATGGAAAAAAATCCTGTTTATGAGATGGATTCCCAGCAATACAACTTAAAATTAGCCGAAGCTTTGAAAAAAATCCCGGAATTTAAAAGTCCGGAATGGGTGGAATATGCAAAATCAAGCCCTTCAAAGGAAAGGCCGATAGACGACATTGATTTCTGGTACAAGAGAGCTGCAAGCATTTTGAGGCAGATTTACAGGAACAAGACCATCGGAGTCAACAGGCTCAGGACAAAATACGGAAGCAAACAAAACCGGGGGTTCAAGCCAGAGAGATTCAAAAGAGCCGGAGGAAAAATAATCCGCGTGATTCTGCAGCAGTCAGACAAGGCCGGCTTCACGGAAATATTGAAAAAAATAAGGGGAGTGAGGGAAGTAAAGCCAGGAAGGAAACTGACAGAAAAGGGGAAAAAATTTTTGGAGAGTGTAAAATAAAATGGGAATAAAAAATCCTGATAAAAAGGCCAAGCTTGCAAAGAAAGGGAGGCAGACAAAATGGGCGCCTGTGTGGACTGTGCTTAAAAAATACGGGAAAGGGAAAAGAGTCCATCCTTCCTCGATGACTAGATACAGGAGATCCTGGAGAAGGACAAAGTTGCACATTAAACCAAGGAGGCAGAGGAAGTCTCATTTCGGATAAAAACAGAAAATGGCTGAAGAGATAAAAAAACCAGAAACAGAAATAGGGGGAAAAGAAAGGGAATTCATAATTCCATTAAGAAGAAAATTCAAAAAAACAGCCAGCTACAGGAGAGCCCCGAAAGCGATAAGGGCGATAAAAGAATTCTTGGTGAGGCACATGAAAATTTATGACCGAAATCTGAAGAAAATTAAGCTTGACAGATACCTGAACGAGTTTATCTGGACAAGGGGGATAAAAAACCCTCCGGCAAAAATAAAGATAAAGGCTGTTGTTGACGGGGATTTTATAAGGGCTGAGCTTGCCGAGTTGCCGGAAAGATTAAAATTCAGGAAGGAAAAACAGGGAAAGAGGGAGAGAAAGGCTGAAAAAGTTATTCCAAAAAAGGAAGAGCTTGAAGAGCTGGCTAAAGTTCCTGAAAAGACTGAAGAGCAGAAGGAAGAGGAAAAAGAAAAGAAAGCTGCTGTCGTTGAGGCGGGGAAAAAACTGGAAAAGCTGGCGGAAAAACAGGCCAAACATCAGACAAAAATTTCCAAGCAGCCGAAGAGACAGAGAAGAATGGCTCTTCAAAAATAACCATTCTGCGAACGCCTAAAAGTCATTCGGAAGAATGGCTTTGCAGAAATAAATCAGAGTTTTTTAAGGTAACATATCTCCTATTTCCTCAAGCTTGGCGATTATATTATCTACATAATTCTTGGTTCCCCGAGGCATTTTTTCCAACTGCCACTCTTCCTTCTCGAATCTAGATATTCCGGCATTGTAAGCTGACAAAACCATTTTTCTTTTTTCTTTTGGAGTCAATTTTCCCCATCCATCATAATTTTTTTCTAATTTTTTATCAATCCACAAGAGATAATTTATTCCTACTTCTGTATTTGCCATTGGATCAGAGACATGTTCGTGATAATTGCGCTCTTTCTCAACTTCTCTCCAGGCAAGAAGCCTTATCTGCATTAACCCCCTCTCTCCTTTTTTACCAATTTTTTTTGGATCGTTCGTAGACTCCTTCATTATTATCTCTCTGACAAATCTTTCGCTGAGATAATCCGGCTTGGAAGGCGTGCATCTGTAAGCATCATGGATAATCCTACGAATTTCACCAGGAGTATAGGATTTCTTGGTTTCAGGATACCCGCCAACATTGCATTCAAGAGATATTTCTTCCAATGAATTTTTCTCTGGAAGATTTGCCGGAAGCACTGTTCCTGCTAAAAAAGATGCTGCAAGCAGCGCAGAGGCGACTTTTAATGGTTTTTTCATTGTCAAATTTTGCGATTTTATTTTTTATAAGGTAGAATTCACAGATTCAGATTTTATAAATTTTTGTAATCATGCACGAAGAGCGTTTGTCAGCGGATTAAGACTAGATTCCTAAATCTGACAGATAATTTTAAAGCTTTTTATATCAAAGTAGTTATTAGGAAACATGGTAAATACAAAGGAAATCAAGGAAAAGAAGTCCATCAAAGAACTTTTGGAGTTCGGAATAATAAACATAGACAAGCCCTCGGGACCAACGAGTTTTGATGTCTCTGATTTTGTCAGGAAAACTCTCGGATTGCGAAAAACAAGCCACTTCGGAACCCTTGATCCCAAGGTTACAGGAGTTCTTCCGATAGCGATGAACAGGGCATGCAAGCTTACAGGATTTTTTCTTGGAGAGGACAAGGAGTATGTTGGCATAATGAGGATTCATGAGCCTGTTTCTGATGAAGAATTGGAGAAAATCATTAAAAATTTTACAGGAAAGATAAAACAGATTCCTCCTGTCAGATCAAGGGTAAAAAGGCAGGAAAGGGAAAGAGAAGTCAAGAATTTTGAAATTCTGGAAAAAGACGGGCAAGACATCTTGTTCAGGGCGGAAGTTCAGGGCGGAACTTATATAAGAAAGCTGATTCATGACCTGGGGATTGCCCTCGGTGTGGGGGCGCACATGCTTGAGCTAAGGAGAATTCGGGCAGGCATTTTCATGGAAGAAAAAAGTGTAGATTTATATGAATTAGAGAAGGCTGTTAACGAGTACAAAAAGGATAATGGAGATTCATTAAAAAACCTAATTCTTCCGGGAGAAGTCGTAAGCCAGATTTTTCCTGTTGTTCAGGTAAATGAGGAATCCGCACCGCGGATTTTGCGGGGGCAGCCGATTTATGAAAAAGATTTAATTAATGATGTTGATATGGAAAAAGGAATCAGGATCAGCGTTTTTAGTAGCGATAGATTTATAGGAGTATTTAGAATTGTAAATGAAGACAAAATTTTCGCAAAATCAGAGTTTGTTTTGCAGCCTCTCTCTTAATCTAAAAGTAAAAGTCTTCTTAAGTGGAGTCTGTATAGGTCTCTGAAGGTGTTTCTGGCTCCCAACAATAATTTCCTTCTGGATCTTTTGAGAAGACGTATCTTGTTCCATTTCTTCCTATGATAAGAGATTTATTCTTAACCGCAGAATCCATTTCTTCTTGACATTTTTGTCTTAGACCTAAATCAGTAATACTCCACTCGCCACATATTTGCTCAATAGTTTTTTTAGTGCCATCTGGCCAAAGATCAAAACAAAAAAACACTTCAACTTCCATTTATAACATCTCTTTTTCTTTCACAATCTCACCTTTGATTATATTTAAATATTTGGATATTTAAAGGAATATCATGAGAACCTTTGTATATTTTTCCTCAAGCGCAAGGACATCGGGAAACTTCAATATCAATAATTTGATGGATGCTGGCAGGATGGATATTGCCGTGCATACGATAATCAATGTTTTTTTTCTTTCCCATTCGCTGAGAGATGACGTTGTTCTTCACATGGTTTTTTACGGTGCTCCTGATCCGCCGAAACACATTGAGATTCGCGTTAATGAAAAAACGCAATTAAGCAAAAAAGATGTTGCCGGCCTGATAAAAAAGGTACTTTACAAGTACAGGCCAGGGAAAAAGACAGAGGCTGCTCCCGGATGTTTCATTGAGAAAAAGAGTTTTTTACGGGTTGTTGATGAGTTAGTTAGTCAGGGGAAAAAAGTTTTTATTCTTGATAAACATGGAGAAGAGTTAAGAAAGGCTAAAATTTCTGAAAATTCTGCTTTTGTCATAGGAGACCACAACGGGCTTCCTAAAAAAGAGATGAAGCGGCTGAAAAAAATTGCCAGGGTTGTATCTGTTGGTTCGAGGGTCTATTTTGCAAGCCAGGTGGTCACAATCCTGAACAACGAGATGGATTTAAGAGGGCTTTGAATTCTTTGAATTAAGACTTTCGTTGAATTTTACCTTTATGAGATATTCCAATTCTTCAATTTCAACACCTATTTTGTACAGCATCGAGATTTCTTCTCTGGCATCATCAGAGACTCCTTCCAAGAATAATTCCTTTTTCATCTCACGTCTTTTTTGTTCCCCTTAGGAGGGGGATTGAGTATGACTCCCTTTTTTCAAAGGGAGGTGAAAAGAGAGGTTGAATTCTAAGAAATCAAGGAAATCGCTTTATAAATCAGTTGTGAAAAGTTTATAGAGAAACGATATATAGGTTATTTTTACACAAGCTTTTTAAATGACTCCCTTTTTAAAGGCAAATGGTGAAAATAGTTCCCACGCCAGACTGGTTCATCGGTAAAGACGTAGTAATTGAGGTTTTCAGCCTTGTTGTTCTGGCGATCTTTGTTTTTCTTGCTTACAGGTATTACAGGATGAATAAGAACAGGAACATCCTCTATCTCGGCTCTGGATTCGGCTTGATTGCTCTGGCTCAGCTTGCAACGATTCTCACAAAGCTCGTTCTGTATTATGATATAGGGCCAAGCCAAGAAATCGGGCAGGCAATAATAACGAGCCAGATAGCGAACTCTGTGGATTTCTTTTATTATGCTGGTTTTTTCTTCCACAGATTCCTTACCCTCTCTGGACTTTACATTCTCTACAGGCTTCCGCGAGACAGGAAGTCTATAGGAGACTATGTCATCGTGATATATTTCATCCTCATTTCCTCTTTTTTGAGCAGGGAGATTTTTTATCTCTTCCATCTGACAGCGCTGTTCATCCTCATACTTATAGTTGAAAAGTATTTCCTCATTTACAGGAAAAACAGATTCTTCAACACGAAGATTCTGATGGTAGCGTTCGGTATTCTCGCCCTTAGCCAGCTCATTCTTGTTCTTTCTGATATAGATCTCTTATTCGTCCTCGGGAATGTGGTAGAATTAATAAGCTACACCATCTTTTTAGCGTTAATTATCAGGATCTGGAAATATGGAAAGGAAAAGAAGCCGTATGGAAATAATATCAGATATGCTGGCTATAGTTCAGGAAAGAGGCGGAAGCATTAAGCCAACGCATCTGATGTATAAAGCAAACTTGTCCCACAGCCAGATGAAATCCTATCTCGATGAGCTTATTGTGAAAAGCCTCATAAAGAAAGAGGAAACAAACAAAGGGAGCAGGATAGCGATAACAAAACCAGGAAGGGACTTTCTCTTCCAATACAGCCGTATGCGGGAATTCGAGAAGACTTTCGGGCTGTAAATCATATATAGAAAAATGACAAAACTAGAAGATTTGAAGGGAAGAACGATTACCAATGTAAGAGTTATGCCTAATACACCTCCAGAAGAAACTGGTCAGTTAGAGTTAACATTAGATAATGGAAGTATTTTAGAATTTAATCTTGAAAGAGAGGGTTATAAAGGACTAAGACATTATGCAGTCGTCAGAATCAATGGCCAGGAAGTCTATAAGGAAGAAAAACCTTCTGATTAGATAAAACTTAATAAATCCCTCTTCTTTTATCTCATAATGAAAAAATCTGTCAGGGTTTACATTGAAGGGACTATCCAGGGAATCTTTTTCAGGGCATTTGTCAAGGAAAATGCCGAAAGGCATAACGTAAAGGGCTTTGTCAGAAATTTGGAAGACGGGCGCGTGGAGCTGTTTCTTGAAGGAAATACGAACGACGTGAACAAGATGATAGAGCTCTGCAGAACAGGCCCAAAGCATTCTGACATAAAAAACGTTGAAGTGAAGGATGAAAAATTCCAGGATTTCAAAACCTTCAAGATACTGCATATTTAACTGAAAATGGGAAGAGAAGAAGAAATAATAAAGGAAAGGGAGAGAAAAATACGGGAGCTGAAGAAGCAGAAAGTAAACCCCTATGCATACAGGTTTGACAAAAGGGACTCTGTGGAAAAAGCGATTAAATCCAAAGAGGGAACAAAGATAAGGACAGCCGGAAGAATCATGACAAAAAGGGAGATAGGAAAGATAGCTTTTTCTGTTCTTCAGGATTTCACAGGAAAAATACAGCTGGTTTTCCAGGAAGGAAAAACAGGGAAAAAGGATTTTGATTTTTTTAAGAGATATATTGACACCGGAGATATTGCTGGCATAGAGGGAAAAATTTTCAAAACAAAAACAGGGGAGCACTCCATACTTGTAAAAAACCTGAAATTGCTTACAAAATCCATTCTTCCATTGCCGGACAAATGGCATGGCCTGCAGGACAAAGAGGAAAGGTACAGAAAGCGCTACATAGATTTGATAATGAATCCTGAAATAAAAAAAGTGTTTGAGGCAAGAAGAAAGATTTTTGAATCAATAAGAGAATTCATGAAATCCAGGGATTTTGTCGAGGTTGAAACGCCGGTCTTACAGCCGATTTATGGGGGCACAAGCGCAAGGCCTTTTGAAACAAGATTAAATGCATTGAATATGAAAGTTTACATGAGAATCTCAAATGAGCTTTACCTGAAAAGGCTCATTGTCGGAGGCTATGAGAGGATTTTTGAGTTTTCTCCTGACTTCAGGAATGAAGGAATAGACAGGTATCATAATCCGGAATTCACCCAGGTAGAAACCATGTGGGCTTATGCGGACTACAAGGACAACATGAAATTTGCCGAAGAGATGGTGGAATATGTATGCAAAAAAGTCCATGGAAAAATAAAAATAAACCTGCAGGGCAAGGAAGTTAATTTCAGGACACCATGGAAAAGATTGGCTTTCCTTGATGCAATCAAATCGAAAACAGGGATAAATTTTGTCAGGATAGACAACTTAAAGGATGCCAAGAAGGCTGCTGAAAAGATAGGAGTTAATACAGAAAAATGCGACACGATAGGGGAAGTGATGATTGCTGTTTTTGAGGAAAAAGTCCAGCCAGAAATAATCCAGCCAACGCTTGTTTATGATTATCCATTGGAGGCTGCCGGGTTGGCAAAGGCAACAGAAGACGATGAAATGTTTGTTTCTTCTTTTGAATTGATTGTCAACGGGATAGAACTCGGGCTTTCGTACTGCGAGCAAAATG
Organism: Candidatus Nanoarchaeia archaeon; assembly: GCA_035282925.1. Classification (GTDB taxonomy): domain Archaea; phylum Nanobdellota; class Nanobdellia; order Pacearchaeales; family GW2011-AR1; genus ASMP01. The sequence continues at coordinate 11,123 of DATEUW010000009.1, read as the reverse complement.
ATCCTGTTGCCCTTGAAAATTATTGGAGATTTGCAGCAGAAAAATTCAAGCGCGGATATCTGGAAGCGCAACCAATGGACAATGATTTCATCAATGCATTGAAGATAGGAATGCCTCCGACATCTGGGCTTGGCGTTGGCATAGACAGGCTTGCGATACTTTTGACAGATAGCCCATCAATAAGGGATGTCGTCCTTTTCCCTTTCATGAAGCCTGAAGAAAAATGAAATCTCTCCCAATTTCCAGGGAAAAAGCTTGGGAACTTGTAAAAAAATACAACAGCCACGAGCCTGATTTAATCCATTATCTTGAATCAGAGGCTGTCATGAGAGAACTTGCAAGACATTTTCATGAAGATGGGGATTATTGGGGCATGTTGGGATTGCTGCATGACCTTGACTGGGGAATTACAAAAGATGATGTAAAAACTCATTTAACAAAAGTGCCAAAAATACTGAAAGACATGGGATTTGATGACGAATTCATAATAAATCTTATTTCTCATGGTTATGGTTTTGAAGAATTGCCCCATCTAAAAAGTAAAGAAAGGACAGAAAAAATCCATCATGCTCTTGCAGCTTCTGAAACAATCACCGGCTTGATTCACGCCTATGCCCTGATGCGCGGAAGGCGTGTTTCCGACATGGAGGCCCGCGGATTGCAAAAGAAATTCAAGGACAAAACCTTTGCCGCCAAAGTTGAGAGAAATATAATTCTCGAATGTGAAAAACTCGGCTTGGGTCTCGAGGAATTTTTTAAGATTGCCATAGAAGGGATTAAAAAGATAAAAGACAAAGTTGGATTGATGTGACAAAGAAAAATTCAATTCGTGGCAAAAAAAGCAGGGCTGCTGGAGCGAGGTTTGAAAGGAAAGTTAGGGTGGGTTTAGAGAATGTTGGCTGGATCGTTGACAAATGGACGAATAATGTTGACCTTGAAACCAAGAAGCTTGTGAAAGCGAAGAGGAAGTTCAATCCTTTTTTGAAAATTCTTGGCATAGGAACAGGTTTTCCCGATTTTATTGCATTCAGGAGAAAGAGAGGTGGTTATGAGATAATGGGGGTTGAAGTAAAAAGTAACGGTTATTTGAATAAAGAAGAAAAAGAAAAATGCAAATTTTTACTCGAAAAGAAAATCTTCGGTGGGATTCTCATAGCAAAAAGAGGGAATAAACGCGGAGAAATTGAATATGTTGATTTCGTGAAGAAGTATAATAATGTTTAAAATTGAGAATATATTTTAATATAGATGAAGAACTTGACCCTTTTACTTTTATCAATTTTGTTTTTAACAACTGTTTCTGCTGTGATAATAAATGAAGTTGAGATTAATCCTCTTGTGGGTTCCAGCGGAAGAGAATGGATTGAACTGTATAATGATGGAGAAAATGACTCGGACATTTCTGGTTGGGAAATTTGGGAGGGGTTATCAAAACTTAAAAAAATTTTAACAATTCCTAATGAAACTATTATTCAAAAAGGGAATTTTTATGTAATTGAATTAAATAATGCAAGAACTCTTAACAATGACGGAGATTTTGTGATTCTTAATAATTCTGAAGTAATTGAAATAGATAAGACTCCTGTATTAAATGAGACATCTAGCAGCAGTAAAACATGGCAACTTTGTGATGGGGAATGGGTTTTCCTAGATTCAACTAAGGATGATGAGAACAATTGCCCTGAGGAAAGCAATCAAGAAGAAGTGAATACTTCCGGCACAGAAGAGGATGACGAAACTGCGGCTACAGAAGAACCCAACGAAGAGGCAATATCTGAAACAAAAAATGTTACTATTAAAAAAAGCTCCTCTCCAACAAATATTCAACTACAAGAAATAAATCTAAATCCGCAAGCTATAAAAAGCGGGGAAAATTCCGAGGTTTTGGACAAGGGAAATTATGCTATTTATGGTTTGCTCGCATTCGGAGTTTTGCTCGGTCTCTTGTTCTTAATTAAAAACTTTGTAAAAAAGAGAATAAACGAAAATGAGTTCACGTGAAGGCGAAAACGGAATAAGGGCGATGCTTATCCTAGATGTCATAGGAAGGCCTGCGCAGCATCTGGTTGAGGCTCTGGAAAAAATAACAGAGGAAATGGGAAAAGAGAAAGGCGTTGTTATAAAAACAAAAAACATAAAAGAGCCCACGGTCATGAAAGACAACAAGGAATTTTACACAACTTTCTCAGAGATTGAGGTAGAAGTAGAAGATATCCTTTACCTTGCTATCCTGATGTTCAAGTACATGCCTGCGCATATAGAGGTAATTTCTCCGGAGACAATCTCCCTCTCCAACAACGGATGGAGCGATATTCTTAGCGAGCTTGTGAGGAGACTGCATTCCTACGACGAAGTTGCGAGAATATTACAGATTGAAAAGCAGGAGCTTCTGAAGAAAATTCAGGAGCCTGGCGGGGAAAAGAAAACTAATGACGAATCATCTAAGAAAAAAACATCCAAAAAGAAATAATCTAAAAAGCCGGCCTTCTTTGAACTCTTCTATATCTTCTCTTATAAAACCAATATAAAAAAACAAGAGCCAGCACCAACAGCCCCCAGCCTATGTATTTTCCTGTTGAGCTTTCTTCTTTCTCCACACATTCTGCAGGAGCAAGACAACACACGCCGTCTTTCGCATAAACAGAATCACCAGCGCATTCCTGATTTTCAGAGCAGATTGTTCCGCCGAGTTCCTCGCAGGTTGTTACAATAACTGCCTCTTCTTCCCCATCTGTTGGTACAAAATCTTTGACAAAATCCAGGATAAGGGTGAAAGAAGAGGACAAGTTTCCGGAAGATGCTGTTATTGTTCCCTCGAATATTGCCTCCTGTTCACCGGACGTGATTTGTATCTCAATTTGTTCAGTGGAATCAGGCTCTAAAGAATCTATTTTATCAGGGGAAATTACAACATAAGGCTCAAGAAGCGGAGAAATGTCAAAAAAGATGTCTTCTATGGTTTCGTTGCCTGTATTGGCCAGGTATAAAACTCTCTTTGCATCAGAGTCTGTAGACATTGAAACTTCAACTACAGAAGGCTGAAATTCAAAATCTGTTTTTTCTCCTGCTGTCCTGTTCGTATCGAGATAAACCGGAAGGATGTAAGAGAAGTTCTCTGAGAAAAATCCTATGCCGACAAATCCTTTTTCAGGGTCTTCTGCAACATTGAAAAAAACCTTCTTTTTTTCACCAGACCTCAATTCCAGAGAAGTTTGCTGAGTTATCCATGGGGAATCTTCTACAATTTCTATGGCTATCTTCCTGTCCTGCAGGTTCTGAAGCTCTATTGAAAAATCTTCTTTCGTTATCAGTGCTCCTGGATTGACTGAAAAAACAGCGGTTTCATTGGAAATTGTAAAATTCAAGACAATGTCATCATCAACAATCTGGGTGGCTCTGTAATATCTTACTCCTTCAACAGACAGAGAATAATTTCCTCCTGTTTTTTCTGACAAAAGCGCATAGATGAAAAATTCCTCCTCTATTTTGACAACATCATACACCAAAGGAATTGCAACATGGCTCGGTTCCCTGTAAAAAAACACCTTGTCCCTTGTTATCTGGTCCACAAAATTCCCCGAAATCCTTGTCAGAAGAGTTTCACCTGAGGAGAATTCCGGTTTTATATCAGTCTCTACTGCAGAAATCTGAGGAAGAACTAACAAAGAAAAAATTGTTAAGAATAAGACAAATTTTAATGATAAAGAATCTATAGGATGGCTGTTATTGTTAAAATGTTTCTCCGCTCTTTTTTCATCGCTATTCATAACCCAATAAGAAAAAAGAGGTTAATAAATTTTGTTGGTTTTATTTGCCCATCTCTTTCAGTTTTCTCAAAACCTCGTCGAGTTCTTTCTGCGCTCCTGTTTTTACCCTGGCTATCGGTCTCTTTAAAGGCTGCATCGGCATCAAAATTCTTCTTTCTGGAACTCTCTGCATAGGAGGTCTCTGGTATCCTCCTGGGAAATATGGGGGATAATGAGGTGGCCCTGGCTTGGGTTTTCCTCCGGATTTCATTCTGTGCCAGAGCATTCGCAATCTATCGCGGAAAATTATTCCCAAAACAACGAGAATTATTAAAACCAATAAAGCCCATACCCACCAGTAACTCTTTCCTCCTGTTTCCTGAACACAGCATACATCTGAGCTGGATTCACAGGAAAAAGAGGCTTGTTCTTCATTGGTGTCGCAGCCAAAACTTCTGCAGGTTCCAAGATTTGACTGGCACTCTGTTGCCTGCTGGGCTGGCTCACAGGATCCTCCTGCACAGCAGAGTTCTCCTGTTCTTAGGTCAGATGCATCGACGCTTGTTCCTCCCCTGCATATTTCATTACTGGAGCAGATATCTCCTCCTGATTCAGAGCAGGTTTCAATCACTACGGGAGTTGTACAGCATTTTTGAAGACTTCCGGCACAATCAAATTCGCTCAAAATATCTCCATCGCATGCCGCTGTTGTAGTGCAGTAATAGCCTGCATCTTCGCAGTCTGGCAGTCCGTTGCCTCCGCCGCCACCACCAACATTTTTAGACCATATGGAAGCAAGGATGAATGCCGTGTTTCTTATGTTGTCTTCCCAGCATCCGTTCTCATCCTGAACATCAAGGAGCCAGGTTTTTGCATTTATTTTTTCCTGCGGGGACTCTGACTGCAAAGGATAAAGGGCAAGAGCAGTATCGTAAAATTTGTCCCCTGATTCTGCCCACCACTGGCTGTTCTTCTGTTTTGAAAGAAGGGAGATTTTGAATTCTGTGTTTGCGGTAAGAGCGTAAAGGAAAGCCTCTGGCAAAAATCTCTGATTTTCATCCGCGAGTGTGATTAGGTAAGGAAGATAGGCAGAAATATCTTCGTCTTGGGAATCAAGGGCAAGCGCTGCCCATAAGGTTGCCTCGTAATCGCAGGAAGAGGTTGAGCTTCCCTGGACAAAACAAGAGGACTGCACTTTCTCTTTTGTCGTTCCTCCTGAAGCTGCAGAACTTGTCTTCTCGGAAACATGGATAGTCGAGCTTGTGGATTTCTTGAAGAGAAGGGTTGTCAAAAAACCTTGGTTGCAGGAAACGCTGAACTCTGTGTTGTAACAGGACGGAGAAACACGGAGCCAGTAGTCGTCCTGGGCAAGGACAAGGCAACTGCCTGCACCGCTGCTTAATTTTTTATCTTCACCTATGTTAACTGTGAAGGATTGCGCGGAATACTTTATCGAACAGCTCGAGGCATTATTTGTTTCAATCTCCAGAAACCAGACGAGCTCTGTGGGAGTCGCATTCCTGGAAAGCAGCCAGGTTTCTCCGTCAGAGTTTCCGTCCAAAGCCAGGACAGCCTGCGCAGTATATTTTGTGTCTGTTTTGAATTTGGGGTCTGAAGTCAAATCTCCACGACAGTCTCCTGTTGCAAGAGCTGAAAATGCTTTTTCCTCAGAAGAAAGAGCGGAGCATTTTCCTGAAACTTTGTCTCTGAGGCACTGGTAAGCATTGTCTATCTTTTGCTGCTCCGTTGTTTCGTTCTGCGCTGCAATTAAAGAAAGGCTGAGAACCAAGAATAGGCATAAGAACAGCAGGCCACCTTTTTTCATGCTATCTAAAGCAAACTATTGTTTTTAAATATTTTTGAGATATGAAAACAACGATTCATTTTTTATTCTCCTTATTTAACATTTCTCCCCAGCAGTGTTTTTTTCACGGTATAATTCGCAGGATTCTTGTATCTCAGCTCCTCTTCTGTCGGAATGATTCCTATGCCCTTGTAATGATCTTTGTCGTAGTTTGGGGGAGGAATAGCCTTGCTTCTGTAACTAGAAATCAGCTGCGACTTTATGTAGCCGGATTTCAGAGGAAGCTCATTTTTTTGGTTCCAGTCGTAGAGGGTTTTTTCCACTTCTTTCCTGTCCATTCCTATCGACCTGAAAAAATTCATTATTATGAACAGCGCGCGCTTTCTTCCATCGCCTTTTATTCCCTGCAGAATTTTGTTTATGCTCGGAGGGAAATTTTTTGCAGAGATCTCTTTCAGGATAATAGGCTTGAATTCCCTGCCTGTTTTTTCTGCCCATGATTTTTCCGGTTCGCCAGGATATTGCGTCTTGTACCAGTCAAGGGCTTCTCTCAGGAGTTCTGAAGCTTCTCCTGGTTTTGCATCTGGCATGAAATTTCTTATTTCTGTTTTGAAAGGATCTGCGTCTTTTGGCTGGAAATCCTTTATCTCTTCTGGCTTTAAAACCACAGAGGCAAGCGCAGTCTTTTCATGGAGAGAATAAGGCATCCTGAACAAATGCCTCGGGGAAACGAGAATCAAATCAGGAATTACTTCCTTGGGTGCCTGGAAATCCTTGACATATTTGTTTGAATCCTTTTTTTCTACGAGCTGTGTTATTTTTTCTATCAGTTCCTTTTTTGTTATATCCATGATGTATTTAGTAATTATTCTCGGCCATTCTGGGAACATGTCTGAAGTTCTGTTGTTATGAATTGTCTCTGGAAAAGCTTTCCACGGGACAATGATGTGAAAACCTTTGCTGCCGGAAAATTTCAGCCCGAAGTTCCTGATTCCGTGAAATTTCAGGACTTTTATTATCAATTCGGCAAGTATTTTGCTGTAATCCAGATACTTGGAATCAATATCGAGGAGAAAATCCCATCCCTGCCTCAGCTCGCTCATCTGCTTCTCATTCATGCCTGTGGAAATTTTCAGGGGATCTGCCCAGAGTTCTTCAGAGCAGTGAAAACTCGTCGCCCCTTTTTTTGCAAGTTCGAAGACATCGCCAGGATACTGGAAAGAGTCTGGCCGCGTACCGAAAGATTCCATCATGTAGCTCGGAGCTATCTCCCTGTTGGCGGAAAAGGAAAAAATCGCTTTCTGTATGTCTTTCCTGGAATAATAGAGCTGCGTGATTTTTCTTATCCTTTCCTCTTTAAAGTCCAAAGGTTTCTTCTCTGCCTCCATTTCTTCAGCCATTTTTTTCCAAATGAGAGAACATTTATATAATTACTCTATACTTCATAATAACAATACTTAAAAGCAGAACCAATTTTTAAAATAATATGGTTCCGCACCTCCATAAATTAAAATGTTAGTCAAACTCGAAAATCCGCTCCTCCTGTCGAGAATTATAGAGGTAATTTCAGAATTGGTCACAGAGGTCAGGATAAAAGTCGACCCTTCTGGCCTGAACATAACTGCGATGGACCCTGCAAACGTTGCCATGGTGAGATTTGTTCTTCCCAAGGGCTCTTTTTCGAAGTTTGAAACAGGAAACGAGGTTCTTGGAGTAAACCTTGACAACCTGAAAAGGATTCTCAAAAGGTGCGGTTCCGGAAGTTCTCTCGTAATTGAAAAGCAGGACAATCTCCTCAACATACAGATTCAGGACAAGATAAAAAGGACCTTTAATCTGAGCCTCATAGACATAGAGAGCGAGGAAAAAGAGCTGCCGAATCTGGAGTTCAGCTCTGTCGTTGAGCTGGATTCCTCTGATTTCGTGGACTCTGTGGAGGACTGCATGGTTGTCGCAGATGCGTGCTCTTTCGTGATAAAAGACGGGAAATTTTTTATCGAGGCACGCGGGCTCAACAGCGCAATGTCTGAGTTTTCCGGAGACGAGGCAAAGATTTCTGCAGAGAACTGCAGGAGCAGATACAGCCTCGAGTACCTGCAGAAATTTGTGAGGGCTTCGAAGCTTTCTGAAAAAACTGTTTTGAGGTTTGCAGAAGACCATCCTTTGAGAATGGATATAAAAAACGATTTTCTTGAGATTTCTTTCCTTCTGGCACCGAGAGTGGAGACAGAGGATTGAACTCATCCAAGCGTGGCCGAATTAGAGGGTTGAAACCGGGGATTAACGACAACTAAATTTGAGAATAAATAAATCGTTAATCCGAGCAGAGGATTAATAGGTCTGGATATAGGAAGTATAAAATTTATAAATAAAGATATCTTAAGGGAGACATGGGTGTGCTTAAGGAGAGAGGTGGTCAGGTAACTATATTCATCATCATTGCTGTTATAATCATAGGGATTGCTCTTTCCATTTATCTTCTTGTTCCGAGGGCTGAAACAGAGGCAGTCTTCGATGCAACAAATCCTGCTGGATTCATGCAGACCTGCCTTGAGAAAGAAATTGAAAGCACTGTCGAAACTATTTCTTCGCAGGGTGGAAGCATAGTGCCTGTGAATTATATTCTTTACCAGGACAACAAAATTGAATACCTTTGCTATACAGCAGAGTGGTATGAAACATGTGTCGTGCAGCAGCCTTTGCTCAAGAGACATATTGAATCTGAAATCAGAGATGATATCCAGGAAGAAGTTGAAACCTGCTTTGCCAATCTTCAGGAAAATTACAGGGACGACAGCTACACCGTGAATCTGGAAACAGGAAAAACAGTTGTTGAGCTTCTTCCTAAGAGGATAGTCACGAGGTTTGAGAATTATGTCCTTACAGTGTCAAAAGGAGAAACATCGAGACACGATTCCTTCAATGTAATCCTGAACAATAATCTTTATGAATTATCGAGCATAGCTACTAGCATAATTGACTGGGAGGCGACTTACGGAGACGCAGAGACAACTATTTACATGACATATTATCCTGATTTGAAGGTTGAAAAATTAAAGCAGACAGATGGATCCACTATTTACATTCTGACAGACAGAAACGATGGAAATAAATTCCAGTTCGCCTCGAGAAGCGTTGCATGGCCTCCGGGATATGCGGAGAGTGTTATAAATGAAACTTGAATTTAAAATGATGGCTAAAGGAGAGTGTTAAATGAAACTTGAAAAAAAATATTTACTGATAGCAAGTTTTGTCCTGGTTCTCGGAATAGCAATTATTCTCTTCACGAATTCTTTGAATGTTGCTGCTGTCGGAGAGGCGGTCTCTTGCTGCGAAAAAGCTGTCAATGGCGCTTTCTGCCAGAATTCACCTCCAGCTGAATGTGACAGCAATTTCAGAATTGCACCAACTTCCTGCGAATCAACATCTTATTGCAAGCAGGGAACATGCTTTGACAGCCAGGAAGGAACCTGCCTTGAAGGCACTCCTCAGCTGGTTTGCCAGGACAACGGAGGAGTCTGGGATGAAAGAGATGCAGATGAGCTTCCGCAATGCCAGCTCGGATGCTGTTATATAGGAGATGGGGCAGCTTTTGTCACGCAGACAAGATGCAAGAAACTCGCATCTGATTTCGGGCTTGAGACAAATTTCAGGACAGACATAAAGAGCGAGGCTCAATGCATCGCAAGCGCATTTCCAAAGGAAAAAGGAGCATGTGTTTTTGAGCAGGAATTTCAGAGAACCTGCAAGCTTTTGACAAGAGCAGAATGCTTTGATCTGGAAGCCACTTCTCCTGCGGCAAATGTTGAATTCCATGAGGGGTTTTTGTGCTCTGCAGAAACCCTAGCAACAAACTGCGGACCCACTGAAAAAACAACGTGCTCTGAGACAGGGGAAGTTTACTTTACGGATTCCTGCGGGAACCTTGCAAATATTTACGATGCTGCAAAAATAGATGACAAGGAATACTGGTCAGAAATAGAGGAAAAAAGCGAGAGCTGCAATCCAGATGCAAACAATGCAAATTCTCCGACGTGCGGAAACTGCAATTATCTTTTAGGGAGCCTGTGCAAGGAATTTGAAAGGGGAAATCCCCAGACAACTGTAAAGCCCCAGTTCGGGGATTTTATTTGTGCAGATTTGAGCTGCGAATACAAAGGAAAAACAGTTGAGCACGGGGAAACCTTTTGCGCCGATTCTCCCGGATCAGAGGATAATCTTCCAGGAAGCGAATATTTCCGTGGAGTTTGCTACAACAGCGAAATTACCATAGAACCGTGTGCTGGATTCAGGCAGGAAGTTTGTGTCGAGGATGATATAGACGGCTTCAGTGTTGCTGCATGCAGAGTTAACAGATGGCAGGACTGCGTTGCTCAGGATAAAAAGGCAGACTGCGAAAACAAAGACAAGAGGGACTGTGTATGGAATGAAAATGTTGAAAGCCTTCTTTCAGATGAAAACGGAAAGCTCTTAATTGTAAATGAAGAGGGAAAACTTGTTCCTGCAGACGGCAAGGAAGACAGGGAAAGCGGGGCGAGCTGCCTTCCTAAATATGCTCCGGGACTTGAGTTTTGGAAATCAGGCAGGGCAGAGGAAGCATGCGCGATTGCAGAGGGAAACTGCATTGTGAAATACAAGAGAAATCTTTTCCTCACAGCATTTCAGTGGGATTGCGTTGAGAACTGCGAATGCCTTGAAGATGAGTGGGGAGATTTGAGAAACAGAATGTGTGTTGCCCTCGGAGACTGCGGTTCAGGCAAGAACTATGTTGGAAGAGAGGGATTCAATAAAATCGAAGATGCCATCACGATAACCAAACTGGGTGAAAATAAAAGTGAAGGATAATTAAAAATGTTAAATGAAAAATCGGGCAAGAATGGATGACACAATAAAATGAGAAAAAAAGAAAATCTCAAGAGAAAAAAAGGAATCGCATTAACACAGGCAATTATTTTAGTCTTAAGCACGATTGCATTTGCCCATATTTTAGGAGACAATGTTGGTTTTGTTGGGGCGCAAGGACCTCCGGCTTCTAGTGAGAAATATCATCCGCCAGAAGAATCACAAGCTCCACCTGGAGCACCAATTCCCCCTAGTGCTGCTTCTGGTGCTTTCGGTGTTTCCGGCTCTGGCGGCGCTGCACAACAAGCCGCTGCTGCTGGCGGTACACAAGCACCTCTGCCTAAATTGCCAACAAAGGGTTTTTTGAGTTCTGTAGGTGGTGTTACAGGTATACTTCAAGCAGCAGCATATGCTGGGGCAATAGCTGGCATCACTGCATTAGTTGTTGGTTTATTTGCACCTGAAGCTGCAACAGCTGCTTCTATGGCTAGTTTCGCGGGGGCTTTTGCATTTCAGATTTTACAAAAAGCATTGACAACACCAGCGGCAGAATCGGCAACGGGGCAGGCAATAATACCTTTTCTGGCTCCTTTTGTAATAGCTCTTGCAATCGCAATCGTTATCTTCTTCATATTGTTCACACAGGTAAAGTATGACCTTGTTACATTTTCCTGCATACCATGGGATGCTCCTGTCGGAGGAAGAGACTGCAAAAAATGCAACCAGGGAGA
>DATEUW010000008.1:0-2640 GCA_035282925.1 Candidatus Nanoarchaeia archaeon | reverse complement strand
CTCTGAGAAGGGAAGGAGCGATTCTTGAACCTGCTCCGTTATTGCAGTCGAGAACGACCTTGAAATTTCTCTTTTTGATCTTGTTCTCGTCAATAAAAGACAGATTCAAAATCCTCTGGATATGCTTCTCAATCCAGCTTTGATCCAGCCTGACCTTGCCTAAGGAATCCCAATCTGAATAACTTATCTCTTTTTCAGCTAAAGAAAAAAGCTTTTTACCTTCTTTCTCATCTAAGAATATCCCATCGGAGTTAAAAAATTTCAGCCCGTTCCACTCAGCAGGGTTGTGGCTGGCAGTTATCATTATCCCGCCCTTAGCTTTCAGCCCTTTAACGGCAATCCCTACAGTCGGAGTCGGACAGACGCCCAAATCTATTACTTCACATCCAGTACAAAGAAGACCGGATAAAACAGTTCCATTAAAGACCTCACCAGACTTGCGTGTATCCCTGCCCAATACAACCTTTCCACCCTTACAATAGTTGCCAAAAGCAGAGGAAAATTTCAAGACCTCTGATGCGGTGAAAGTCTTTCCTACTATTCCTCGTATGCCGGAGATGCTTTTTAGAAGTTTTTCTTTCATCATTGAAAATCCTATAAGTCTCTGTTCATGAAAATCTTAGCATCGTTTCAAAAGCACCATACAATAGATAAATGATATCTCTAAAAGACGAAACCCCCGAAGCACGTAATTAAGTCCCTTCACTAAAAGGAATTCTTGTGAGTCCAAGCCCCAGCTATTTTACTGGTTTCGGTTCTTCTTTTGAAGAATTGTACATTACCAAAACTTCCCAGTTTATCTTGCCATCTACACAAAATTCTTTTGCAAATTCGATCGTAAATTTGTTAATTATTTGAGAATATGCCTCAAGAAATTCTTCATTCTTTTCCTTTGCTCTAAATCCTAATGGTTGGATTATATCTACATACAAATCAGGATTTCCAGATATAAATTCCCAAAATTTTTGACCACAATATTTTAAATAATCTCCTTTGTCAGATTTCTTTTCTCTTCCGTAGCAACAGCCGTTAATAGCTACAATATTCTTTTGGGATATATTACTCCTTAAAATTCTCTTTGCTTTTTTGAAATCATCTCTCATCCTAGCTATCTGACGACTGTTACCCCAGTTTGGTCCGGATTTTATTGAAACGACATAAATAATATTGTCTTTCTCAAATTCTAAATCTGCGCCTTCTGCAGATGATTTTCTGCCATTATATACCCTTTGACAAATAAAAACAGCCAGTCCTTCTAAAAAATCGCCAAATATGGTTTCCTCTTGTGAAGACAAATACGCATCTAACAACCCCTTCACTAAGTCCTGTGCTGTTAATATATTTTTTGCTTTAAATAAATAAGGATTTTTGCGTTTCAGAATTATGCTTAATTCGAGTTGTTCAAGGCTTGCAAGCCTCTTCTTATGAAAACTGCCAATATTTTTTTCTACATATTCTCTGACTTCACTGATTTCTATTGGTCTCATATTTACCTTTTTTCTCGAATAATAAATTATACGCTGGTATTATCTGTTTTTCAACCATTTTACAGTATTCCGGAAGAATCTCAATGCCTACAGCATTTCTTTGCATTCTTTGGGCGACTCTGATAGTTGTTCCAGATCCCATAAACGGATCCAAAACCAAATCACCTGGCTTGGTAAATAATTTGATGAACCACTCAGGAAGTGCTTCAGGGAAAGCCGCGCTATGATTCCTGTTTGCACACTCGGTAGCTAAGTGTAGCACGTTGGTAGGATAAGCCATCTCACGACCAATCCACTTAGAAATATTCTTCCCGAAGCCACTGCCCACCCTCGAAATGTCTCGAATTTTATCCCTTTCACTAAGTTTCCTTAACCTCGCCTCTTTCCAATCGCCCATAGGAACCATTACTTCTTCCTGGTTCATATTAAATTTCTTAGATTTATTGAACTGCAGCAGTCGCTCCCAGGCGTCCCGAAATCTATTAGGCCATTTCCCCGGATAGCAGTTCTTTTTATGCCAGATAAATTCCTCAGTCCAGATCCAACCCTGCTTTCTCATCTCCAGGATCAGCTCAATGACGTAAGTATGACGTTCTCCGTCAATCGTTTTTTCTTTGATATTTAATATGAAAGTACCGGTTGGTCTCAAAACTCGTAGTAGTTCCCTGGAAATTGGCAAAAACCATTCAACGTATTTATCAGGATGGATACCCCCGTAGGTATTTTTTCTTCTATCCGCATAGGGAGGGGAGGTGAAAATCAGGTCAATTGAATCGTCTTTCAGCTTTTTTAGTTCTTCCCTGCAATCTCCCTTGATGATATCTGCCCTGATTTCCATATTTTGCTCACCTTCCTACCGAAATAAATCATTTGGATTAATTAAAATCAAGATTTTTTTAAGCTAATATTCTGCTTAACGTAGGCATAGACATACTCAACCAGAGACGTAAGCACCTTTTGCACTACTTCATCCGGGATGCCGTCATAATGAGATGATTTTTTTCTTAAGTCGCACTGGTCATTCACATAATCGACCACTACCAATTTGTTATTTTCGGTCAGGGCTATCTCGGTGGAGAAAAGGTCAAGCCCGCAGACCCCGGCGATCTTTATGGTCAGGTCCTCTATGCCTCTGTAGATTTTCTCATCTATC
>DATEUW010000007.1:0-9484 GCA_035282925.1 Candidatus Nanoarchaeia archaeon | reverse complement strand
AACTATATTAACTGGAGACATTGCAGAAGGAACAATTCTTGCTGGTGATATTGCACCATCAGCCATTAACACAACTCACATACTAGATTCAACTATATTATCTGGAGACATAGCAGAGGGGACAATATTAGCAGGAGATTTAGCACCATCGTCAGTAAACACGACACATATTGTTATAGATACTATTCTTGCAGGAGATATAGCTACAGGTGCGGTTGCAACAGCAGAAATCCTCGACGGAACAATATTAGATGATGACATTGCAGCCTCACAGATTAATACAACCCATATTCTAGATTCTACAATACTAACTGGAGACATAGCAGAAGGAACAATCCTTGCTGGTGATATAGCCCCTTCTGCAATTAACAACACACATGTTCTTGACAATACTTTGGACTTTGTGGACTTTGCAGCTGACTTGGATTTGGACGAAAGCACAAACATTGACTTTGGGGCAAGCACCTTCAACTTTATTCTTGACCTGGAAACAGGAACAGGAGACTTCATAATACAAGATGCTGGAACAATGTTTGCTCAGTTTTATGATTCGGGAGATGTTCAGCTTGGAAATGGCAATGAACTTTATGTTAACACAAGCGCGAATGCCGTCGGAATCGGGACAACAACACCAACAGGCGGTATTCTAAATCTAGTTGGAGGGAATCTGAATATGTCTGGAAACAACATCACAGATTTATTCAAAGTAACATTTAAAACAGGGGGAGAAGTTGACCCTCCTTACAGAGTTGGAGACACTGTTTATGCGACCTATGCTCCTTTTATGGTTGGAGTTAAGGAAGAAGTTACGGGCACTATAATGCTAAAAAGCGATTATATAATAGACTTCAATAAACTTGAAGTTGGCTCTGACTTGTGGCTGTTTAATAAGGTAACAGACTTTGGAGAAAACTGGGAAAACCTTCAGGTTATCCTGACACCAGGCTTTGATGGAAGAGTTTGGTATGAAAAAAATCCAAATGCAAAAACCCTGACAGTCCACGGAACACAGGCAGGCGAGGTTTCTTACAGAATGACTGCAAATGGATTCACATGGGGAAACAGAAATAATGTAGCTGCAGGATTAAATGCAAGCAATTACCCTGACATGGCTGAAAGACTTAAAAAATAGATTTTGTCAGAGAAATAACTCGTGGTTGCAGAAAAAATTTATAAATCCTGTTTCCATATATATCTAATGTTCGAAAAGAGGGGTTTGTCCGCTATTGTAGCCACTCTTATAATAATTCTTCTGACCCTTGTTGCCGTGGGAATTATTTGGGCTGTTGTGAGAAACATTCTCCAGAGCGGCGCAGAAGAGGTTGAACTCGGGCAGTTTACCCTGGACCTGCAGATTAAGGCTGTCCAGGTAGAGGACGGGGATGTTACCATAGTCCTTATAAGAAGAAATCCAGGGCAGGGAGAATTTGTAGGAATGAATTTTATTTTCTCTGACGGACAAAACAGCGAGATTATAAGAGAAAATATCTCTTTGCAGGAACTTGAAGAAAAAACTTTCACCTTCACCTTAACCACGATAAGCACGTCTGCATTGAAGAGCGTTTCTGTCTCCCCCATTTACAGAACAAGCTCTGGAAAAGAAACCATAGGAAGTATTTCTGACATGTTTGATGTCAGGGAAGGGAAAAGCGTCACTCAAACAGCAGGGGAATCCTCAGGAGGAGCTTTTGAAGAGCTCGGGTTTGTTGGCAAGGGAAGAGCAGAATACAGCGTTAGTTCAAACGCGGGGATTTATCCAGAGTTCAAACATGTAATAGTTGACCCTGTTGATGTCCATGTCGGAGACAACCAGACATTTACAGCAGAAGTTTATTCCCCCAACGGAATTGAAAGCGTTGTAACAACAACTCAGCTTGACACGCAGGTTTTGAATCTTCCTCTTGAAAAAATCTCTGAAAGCAGCGGCGTTGAAACATGGTCTGTAACATGGCAGGTTTATGATACTCATATTGAAGTTTACAGGACAACTTTCACAGCAACAGACAATGCAGGAAACCAAAACTCTGTTGATTTAACATGGACAGATGACTGTACAGACCAGTTTGTTCATGGAGCACAATCTTTGATAGATACCCCCTGTACTGTAAATAGTCTTGATGGGGCTGACACCAGTAATATTGTTATTTCTGGAGTAACACTTACTTTAGATACTGGTGGAGCAGTTGCCTATACGCCTGGAAATAGTGTAAGCAAATCAGGCAATGGGAAAATTCTTTTTAATGGAGGCTCTCTTACAAAACAATATCTCTTTTATCCTGATGCTGATGAGGACTTAAGCAGAGACAATAGCACCTATTCTATAAGTACGTCTTCAAGTCGTTCGGGGTTTGTGAGGGCCGTAAATTCCACAACATCCAACGACTGTGATACCAGCAATTCAGCTGTGTCTGTAAATAGAACCCAGCGCCTTGACACAGACAGTGACAATTATACTCTTACTGGTTCAATTTTCTGTGCAAGTTCCTCGACATGGGGTAACAACGCCTGCACGACAGGAAGCTCAAATTATTCCAAAAACAGCACAGGCACTTGTTTAATAATCGGCAATTTGAGTGGAACCGATTGTTATGATTTAAACGCCAGCGCTAAGACAGGGCAGACGAGCTATTTCACCGCAATCAGGGGAGTAACAACAATCACACCTGTGGCAAACGGAAGTACAATGCAATGGCTAAATCAAGGAACAGGGAATAGCTGCGGAAGCGGAAGCAATTTATGGAAATGTGTTGAAACACAGGATACAGGTTCTTCTTACTTGAACACAAGCACACAGAACCAAGATTTTTTGGTTGAGCTTTCAAATGCCTCCTTAGGTGGAGGAACAATTGCCCAAATTGAGATTTCTTATCAATGCAGAAGAACTGTGTCTGGGAACGCAAACTCACAGCTTCTTATAAATGAAGGAGGAACAACAACAGCAGGGACAGACCATAATTGTGCAGATGCTGCCTGGACTAGTATATTCACCGATACTTATACAACAAACCCAAGAACAGGGTCGGCATGGACAGAATCACAAATAAACAACCTGCAGGCAGGAGTAAGACACAACCAATCAACAGCAAGAGAGGTAAGAGTTACTGCTCTTTGGGCTGTTGTCAGAGTGAATGACAGCGCAGGAAATAACTGGAATTCTTTTGATTACAATTGCGACAGTTCAGAAAGCAAAAGCGTCACCGAGTATGAAATTGGTTGTGATGGCCAGTGCAACCCTAACTTCCTTTCAACTCCGGCGTGCAGTAATACCTATGATCCTATATCTTGTGACGGCTCAGCATTCCCTGAGCCTGGGTGTTTGACAACTCAGCAGGCCCAGGAGACGGTTGCCTGCCGTTGAGTTTTATCTTAAGACATAAAGTAATAGTAAAAATACCTAAAAATTCTATTAAAAATTTGGTGTGATTTACTGTTAAAAACTTCTCTTAAATATCCTATTTTAATGTTTCTTTTAAGTAGTAACAAACAAAGGATTTAAAAACCTCAATTTTTATATAATTCAAAGATTACATAACACAAAATGGCTAAAAAAAGTTTAGCAGACAGGGTAAAGGACATTTTTAATTATAATCCGCTTACTTTGGGCTCTGAATTGTATTCTCATTATTCAAAGAGCTTATGGGGGAAAGACCTGGGAAGCAAGCTGAAAACAGGTTTGCTCATAGGGAGTTTTTTAGCTGGCTCCTTATTTGTTGGACTTGCTGGGGCACAGACTGCAGAAGCGCAAAGCCTTTCCCAGACAGTGGCTCTTGCTTATGATGTCAATAATCATGTCGGCATAGACTATAAGGCAACACTTACAGGTGTTGATAGCGCAACAAGAGTAATCAAGAAAATTAAAAACAATGGAAATAAAGTTCTTATTTCCAAGACAACAATTAATATCTCTCCTTATGATGAATTTTTACAAGAAATGCGGAAAGGAAACTACGAATTCAAACTAAACTCTCCTGACGCAACTAACAACAAGGTAACCATAAGGATTCCGAATTACCTTGCCGAAGGAGATTTCAGTTGCCTGGAAGGAACAATTGAAAAGGGCCAGTCAAAAATATGTAATCTAGAAGGGCTTGTTTTTGACAGAAATGCTGAAGACCCAGTTGTTATCATAAAAGCCAAAGCTCTCACGGAAAATATAGAAACTGTCGGAAACGGTTATATAATAACAATAAACGCTCTTGAAGAAGGGCCATATCAAGTCAGGGTTAAGTTCGGAAAGCCAAACAAAAAAAATCAGCAAGTTGTAAAAGTTCTGGCAGGGGATATAACTCCGGTTCAGGTAGATCAGATTGCGTTTAAGAGTACAAAAGATCATGGTGCAGGAGAAATTTATATAGGAGATGTAAGTGGTGGCGGGCTTACAAATGTAAGAAGGTTAACTAATAATGTTTTTAGCGATTCTATGCCTGCGTGGTCTCCAAACGGAAGTCAATTAGCATCTGTCAGTAACAGAGATCTGGGAAATCTTGGAATTTATGTAATGAGTAATTTTGATGGAAGTGACCAGGCAATAAGAATCACACCTACAGATATATCTGCAATAACTCCTACATGGTGTTCTAATAATAAAATTTATTTTGGTTTTTCAGATAATCTTGGAATAACAGGAATTGCTTCGGTAAATCCCAATGGAACAGACTTGATAAGATTGGTTGAGGAATCTTTTTCAGGAACTTTTACAGCAGAACCAAGTTGCTCTCCAGACGGAAGCAAGATTGCATTTGAGACGTCTAGGGATGGAAATTCAGAAGTTTATATAAAAAATCTTCAGGATGGAACAGAAACAAATTTGACAAACAATCCTAATGCAGATTTTCAGCCAAGATGGTCTTCTGATAATAGAATTGCTTTCAGTACAGATAGAGATATGCCTGGGGGGCAACTTAACTTGTATTTAATAAATCCTGACGGCTCAGGGCTTCAGCCATTAACAGATTTTACAGAAGATGAACTTGACCTATCATGGTTTTTTGATTCAAGCAAGTTTGCATTTATAAAGGGCTCTACTATTACAGGTCCTCTTCAGATTTACAAAAGAAACACAGATGGCACTGGTTTGATTCAGCTTACAACAGAAGGAGATAACAGATATCCTGCATGGAGACCCAGACCGTAATTATTAATTTTTTTAATATTGCACTTTTCTTTAATTAACTTTATTAACGAGATTTCTTGAGAAAGAGGAAAAGTTTAAAAAGTAAGGATATCTTACATTCTTACTTAAAATAGGATTGTAATTGAAACTTATGGCAGAAATTGAATTTACAAAACTGAGTTCAAAAGGGCAGGTTGTCATACCAAGAAGAATAAGGAGATTCCTGAAATTGATGGAAGGAACGCTGTTTGTTGTTAATGAGCAAAACGGCACAATCTTATTAAAAAGAATAGAGGTTCCTGAAATAAAAGGGCATGAAATACTGGATATTGGAAAAATAAAAGATAAGATAACCACTATACTGAAAAAAAACCACGTAACAAAAGCAGGAATATTTGGCAGTTATTCAAGAGGGGAACAGAAGACAGACAGCGACATAGATATTTTGGTTGAAATTTCAAAGCCAATCAGCTTGCTGGATTTTTCCCGGTTAAAATTAGACCTTGAAGATGCGCTTGGAAGAAAAGTGGATATTGTAGAGTATAATTCCATTAAGCCACTAATCAAAAAACGCATACTTAATGAAGAGGTGAGGATAATATGAAAAGAAACATGGGCCTGTTTATTAATGATATCTTGGAAAATATTGGCCTGATTGAAGGCTCCATACAAAAAATTTCTGAAGAAGGGTTCAAACAAAATAAATTATTAATTGATGCTACGCTTAGAAGATTAGAGATTATCGGAGAAGCTGCAAAAAACATTCCCCAATCCTTTAAAGAAAAATATCCAAGGATTCCATGGAGAGAAATTGCCGGATTCAGGGACATTCTCACCCATTCATATTTTGGGGTTAATTTTGATAGAGTTTGGCACGTAATAAAAAAAGATTTGTCAAATTTAAAAGTGGAAATAGTAAAAATACAAAAGACGCTTTCAAGAAAAACATAATTAACTTTATTAACGAGATTTTTAAGCCGAAACACTTAAAAGCTTTGGATTTATGATATGATTATATACGCTCATCCTTGCTTCGGCAAGGGATGAGCACATTCTCAAATGAAAAGAGTTGCTGTTTTTATAGATGGTAATAATTTTTATTTTGGTTTGAGAAAGTTATACGGAAAGGAAAAAAGCCTGAAAACTTTCGATTTTGAGAAATTTGCACATTTCTTAGCGGGAAAAGACAGAGTTGTTGCTATTCATTATTACAATGCCATGCTTGATAGAGAACATAATCCTAAAAAATATGAGAGTCAAAAAGAATTCTTTGAAAAGTTAAGAAAAATACCAAATTTCCATCTTGTTTTATGTAAATTATTAAAAAGAAACATAACAAGAACAAACAAATTTTATTATATTATTAAAGAGGATGACATAAATATGGCTGTCGATATGGTTGAAAATGCCTACGAAGATAATTTTGATATAGCTATTTTAGTTTCCGGTGATGGTGATTTTGTCCCAGCTGTCCGCTCAGTAAAGAAGAAGGACAAGATTGTAAAAAATATATACTTTAAAGATAGCTCCTCCAGAAACTTAAAAGACTTTTGCGACGAATCCTTGGAATTATCAAAACAAATTCTTAACGAATTTTTTCAATTCTCCGAATCATAATTAACTTTATTAATGATTTTTGTTTAAGATTTGTATGAAGATTAATAAAACTTCTAATGATAAATCTGTTAAAACCTTAAAATTATCACTAAAATTAATTCCATCATTAACAGTTTTTCTCATTACACTTACCATATTTTTTTCACAGGCAGTTAATGCCGACGTCATCTCTGTCAACGCAGGAGGAGGCAATGAGACTGTTGTCACAGCAGACAGATACATCGAGGGATTTTTTTCAGGGATTCCTGAAGCAGCGGCAGAAGAAGAGGAAGAAGTGCCTCCACCAATCGGAGGTGGGGGAGCAGGAGCGCCACCTGCAAACATAAATGTAACTCCCTCGGAGTTTAACATCAATCTGATTGTGAACACGACGACTGAAAGGACAATCAGGGTCACAAACCTCGGAACAGGCTCTATAACAGTGGCTGTTACCCAATCGAACCTAGGAAATCATGTGATTCTTGGGGCAACAAGCCTGACGATTCCTGCCGGGCAGTCTGTCGACTTGCAGGTAATCTTCATTGCCCTCAGCGAGCCTGGAATTTTCACAGGAACAATTAACATAGGAGGAAAAACTGTTTCAGTTGCCCTGAATGTAAAGACGCAGTTCCTTCTTTTTGACTCGAATATAATAGTTCTGAACAGGAATTACCAGGTTCCGCAGGGAGACGAGCTGAGAACCAGGGTGACTGTAATTCCTCTCGGAGATCCTGAAAGGCTTGACGTTGGGCTTTTCTTCACGGTAAGGGATTATTCAGGAAAAATATACCTTACAAAATCAGAAACCATGCTCGTTGACGAGCTGACAGAGCTGGACAGGAATTTCGATACAGGCTCTTTGCCTCTGGGGAAATATGTCGTTGGCCTTGAACTAAGATATCCCAACGGAGTCGCTCCTTCCAGCGCGCATTTCGAAGTTACAGAGAGAAGAAGCATAATAGGCAGGATAATACTTTACCTGATAAGCTTAATCTTATTGATTCTCATACTCATCCTTCTCGTGTTAATATGGAGAAGAAGAAGGAAGAAAAAAGAAGAAGCTTCCCAGGAGACTGCATAAAATGCTGATAGGGCTTGTCGGGAAACCAAGTTCTGGAAAAAGCACGTTTTTCAAAGCAGCGACCCTGGCTGAAGTGGAGATTGCCTCTTACCCTTTCACAACAATAAAACCAAATCATGGTGTTGGCTATGTCAAGGTTGATTGCATTGAAGCTGAGTTTAACGTGAAATGCCAGCCGAATCATGGCTTTTGCATCAAGGGAAACAGGTTTGTTCCTGTAGAGCTGATGGATGTAGCTGGGCTTGTCCCTGGAGCCAGCGAGGGAAAAGGACTGGGAAATCAGTTCCTGAATGATTTGAGGCAGGCAGATGTTTTCATACACATAGTCGATGCCTCCGGAACAACCAATGAAGAAGGAAAGCCTGCTGTGAATCATGACCCCTCTAAAGATGTTCTCTTTCTGGAAAACGAACTGAACAAATGGTTTTACAACATAATGATAAAGGCATGGAAAACCTTTGTCAGAAAAACAGAGCAGGAAGAAGGAGGCAACTTTTCCGAGGCTGTGGCGAAACAGTTTTCCGGCTTGAAGGTGAAAGAAGAGCACGTGAAAAAGGTTCTTTCAACGCTGAGGCTCCCGGAAAAACCTTCAAACTGGAATAAGGATCAGTTGTTCTGGTTTGCATCAGAGCTGAGAACAGAGAGCAAGCCGACGATAATAGCTGCAAACAAAGTGGATTTGGAAAAAGCCTATTCCAATTACAAGTTTTTGAAAATGCGGTTTCCAGGCTTGATAATAATTCCATGCTCTGCAGATTCAGAGCTCGCCTTGCGGGAAGCTGCAAAAACAGGGCTGATAGACTACCTTCCTGGGGAGAGGGATTTTGAAGTTACAGGAGAACTGAGCGATGAACAGAGAAAGGCTCTCTCCGACATCAAGGAATCTGTCCTAGACAGGATTCCGGAAGCCACAGGAGTCCAGGAAATCCTGAATTATGCGGTTTTCAACTTTTTGAATTATATTGCGGTTTTTCCGGCAGGGGCAAGTAAGCTTGCAGACAGCAAGGGAAGGATTCTTCCAGACTGTTTTCTTCTCCCTAGAGGCTCTACGGCTTTGGATTTTGCATACTATCTCCATACAGATTTCGGGAATAACTTCATAAGAGCCATAGATGCCAGGACAAAAAAAGCCCTTGGAAAAAATTACGAGCTGAAGCACCGAGATGCCCTCGAGATAGTAACGAGATAATTTCTTTAATATAATGCCTCCAATAAGTAAGATATAAAAATATAAGCTTATTTTATAAAATAATTATGTCAAAAAAAAGTGAAGCAGGTGTTAGGCATCTCATAAAAAAGGGGAAATATGTCACGACAAGGAAAGGAAATTTTGTCATAAGCCTTTCGAGGAAGATTGTAAGGGAGGTCAAGCCCTACGTAAGAAGAATCGAGGTTGTTGGAAGCATAAGAAGAAAGGAAAAAAACCCTGTAGATATTGATATTGTTTTAATACCAAAAAACGGGGCAAGCAAGGATAAAATTGAAGCCGTCATGGAAAAAAAAGGAAGAAGAATCTTGGGCGGTGAAAAAAAAGCTTATTTTAAGATTGAGGGAGTTGAAGTCGAGCTTTATTATACAACACCTGAAGAATGGGGCGCTGCGCTTCTTGCCTACTCAAGCGAGTTCGGTGCAAGCATCGGCTTAAGGGTTGTTGCCAAGAAAAAAGGCTTCAAATTAAATCAGCATGGGCTTTT
>DATEUW010000006.1:0-21557 GCA_035282925.1 Candidatus Nanoarchaeia archaeon | reverse complement strand
ATTTTCAGGTATTTTTGTCAATGACTCCACATTATACCACCACGCCCCGTATTTATACCTCGGTGGAGAAACATCTTTGAGAGAAAACCTTTTTTCCCCGCCTGCAGGAATGTAGTAGGTCATGCTCTCGGAATCAACGTTTCCGTAATAATCCTCAAAATAGAAAACAGCCTTGAAATAGCCTCCGACATATTCCCTGTTCCTTACATAAACCTCATAACTATCGACCCTGTTTCCGACAATTCCGGGGTATGCCCTGAAATTTCCGAAATCGTCATATCCCAAATATCTCGGCTCGTAGCCATATCTTAGCTGATAATCCCGGTATTTTGTGTAATCGTATTTTTTATCTCTTACAGAATAATAGCTATCGTAGGAGTAAGAATCTCTGTTATCGACTATGTGGGGCTTCGTGTATGTGTATGTTCTTGAAGAAGGGTAAGAAGTGGATGGAGCCACGTATTGCGCCGTCTTTGTTGTTCGTGCTGTCGTCGTATATGCTGTTGGCAGCGTCTGCGAAGGATATGTGTTAAACGAATTTTTGTTATAAGAATTTGTGTTGTAAGAATTCGTGACTGATGCTCCCGATGACTTATAACCATAACCAGAAACAGAGACTCCCATCACAAGAAAAATCAGAAGAATCAGGAAAACTATCAGAGCCAATCCCGCAAAAATTTCAACAACCCTTTCTCTCTCCATTTTTTAATATCTGTATCTCCAGCTGTAGTAATCTTGATAAGGATCATAATAAGGATAGCCACCCACATTGCCTATGACTGTCCTGCTCGGATAAAATGTCCTGTATCCGTAGAAGGGAGAATAGGTTGGTGTCCTTGTTTCTATCTGAACATCCCTGAAAGTTGTTTTTACAGTCACAACTCTTTGGTTTGTGAATCCGTCGCTGTGAGTAGAAATTGTTGTGTGCTTTTTCTCCACGATGTCTCTGAGAGTATCTGTTCTGCAAGGGGATCTGTAGCCATAATAACCATATCCGCCATAGCCAGAGCCGCAGTCGTTGCCATAATCCCTGTAACCAGAGTTATAACCGTAGGCACCATAGCCATAACCAGAGCCCAAGCCAGAACCGAGATAGCCATAAGTGTTGTGTGTTGCGGAAACAACATTTATTGCTAAAAAAAACAAAAGCGCAGACACTAACAAGATAAATCTTTTGCTCATTATTTTTATGGTTATCAGGGATATTTAAGGATTATTACTCTGTAATGGTTATTTTGAAGAATAAAATCCCGCGACCTGCTCAGATGAAAAGTAATCAGTTGGAGAATTAGTCATAATAACTTATTTTAGTATGTACATAAAGATCTTCTTAATCTATAAGACTTTCCCTTATATTTAAATTCAATACCATCTTCAATTGGTGTGGATGTGCTATTTGCAGGAACAGAAAATATGATTGATTCTGGTTCTTCTAAAGGAGTGTACCGAACATTTAAATCAATCCCATTTTCTTCATCATAAGCATCTGGGTAAGCACTAATTTTATCAGGATGTGAATCACCTTTAATTGTTTCATCGGGGAGCTCTTCAAGTGCCCTAATAAATTCTTTAGCTTTATCTGCTCTTACACTATGTAGTACTATTCTTGATAAATCCATAAAAAACACATTCAATCTTTTTTTATAAATCTTTCTATTCTGTTGTAACTTTATAATTATAAAATTATCCCCGCACCCAGAATCGGACTGGGGATCTCTCGGGTTCTGCTATTTCGAACTCGATTTTTCGGCTTTTAGGGTTTCATAGTAATCATAATTGAATCTCCACCTTAGTCCTATCAACTTTCCTGTAAAGGAGGTTGAGTGTCAAGGAACCTTGGTTCCTTACATAAACTACAGCCGAGCGCTCTACCACTGAGCTATGCGGGGTATTTTTAAAAAAGTAAAAGGATTTTTAAAGCTTTGTTGTTCAGGTAATCTTCATGGCATGGGGAATTATCGTATACGAATCTGCAGGGCGCCTTTGCCCCTTTGTAATGGATGATAGCCTATACGAAGAAGCCAGGAAAAATAATTCTGGGAACGGCAGATATTTTCTCATCGGCAAGAAAGGAATCAGTGATGAGGATATAGAAAACATCTGCAAAAAGGTAACTAATTTGGCGGAAAGGTTAAATGGAGGAAAATTTTCTTCAGATAAAGCAAAGAAAAGACTTGAAACCATTCTTAATCATAAATCTCAGATATTTTGAAAGTTCTTTTTTTGTTTTAGGAATCTTTTTATTTGAGCAATGTGCCCTTCCTTGTGTCCATAGCTGGCATAGACAATAAAGTCATCAAGAGAATACTCGCTGCCATACCACGGAATTGTGCCGGTTTTGCTCAACAACTCCGGCTTCGTCTTTTCTATAATATCAGCTACTCGTTTTTGCATATCGGCGTATTCTTTCATTACCTCTTGTGGCGTCATATTTTTTCGCTGTCCTACTTCTTTGTCGTTAAAACCATCATAGTCAGAGTTCATTTTATCAAGACAAGGCGTGGGAGTGCCTGGCTTTAAGACAAAGTTAAGAGCATCCTCGAGAAGATGTTCATAAGATGCTAAGTGGGCAATCAAATCTTTTATAGACCATTTTGTCGTCACTCCAACCTTTTTCCATTCCTCATAGCCAATTCCTTTAACAGCCTCAAGAACATGAAGATGCCCGTATTTTATTATGTCTTTCGCATTCATCTTTATCTTTTATTCCTCTGGCCTTGGTCTCTGTTCGGCGATAAAGAAAGCCCTGTTGGACTCGACTTCCTTGATTTGCTCATCTTTTTCAAATATCGCTGTTGCTGTCGGCAATGCGAATTTGCCAACAACCCCCACCCTGGAATAGACTATATATGAGACTATCTTTACTTCTCCTGCCTCCATCTTCTCGAAGTTCCATTCTATCCTCCTGTTCTTGGAATCAACCCTTGTCGGCTGCTCTCCGAGGAATTTTTCATGGAGGCTGACCAGCGGAGGAAGCCTTTCCACCAGATTCACCCTTTCCACACGCTGCCTGGCATGCGCCGAGACAGAAACCTTAAGAGCGAATTCTCCTCCTTTGGCTCTCACGAAGGAAACCCTTTTTCTCAGAACAAGGTTTGTCCCTGTATATCTTCTCACAAACACAACTATCGCAACAACAAATAAAATCAAGATGAGCGGGAACAGCCAGTTGGTCTTCACTTCTATTTCAAGGGTGGCTCCGGGATTTATGTCCCTGGTCCAGCTGTAATAAACGCTGAAACCGTCCCGCTCAACTATATCGGGAGTAGGGCTGAAACTTGTGAATAATCTTGAAATCAGGTTTTTCTTGATCACTGTCTCTGAGGCTGTGATAGTATTTCCTTCGTTTGTTTTTTCAATTATCTGCGTGTTTATCAGGAAGCCGTAATCTTTTTTTGTTGTTGTAAGGATGTCTTTTTCCACAAATCTTATCACTCCCTCGACACTCGTTTCTCTTCCAAGAGCAGTTAAATCTGCCTCCAATGTATAAAAGCCTGCCATCAGGCTCTTGAAATCTTCCTGGTTGAGCTGGACAGGTATTCTTTTTGTCTCCCTTGGCCCAATCACGAAGTCTTCCTCAATGTTAAAGAAGGCTGAGGAAAATTTCACATTCACATCCCCAAAATCAAAATCTTCGAGATTTTTTATGAATATATCTATGGACTGGGACTCGGGATCGACGTCTCCTGAGCCAACTTCGAAAGCCTCCCGAAGCTCTATGATTTTGAAGGTGAAGCTTTCTTCGATTTCACTTGTGTCTGCCGCTCTTATGAAATAGGGAATGGTGTAAAATCCCCTCTGGGAAATTTTTCCTATGGGAGCCAGGGAAAGCTGAATCTCTTTTGTTTCCCCGGAATTTAGAGTGATTTTTGTAGGAGACATGCTGAATCCAGCAAGATTATAAAATTCAAAATTGCCGGAAGGCCCGTTATTCGTTATGTTGATGTCAAAGACGGCAACAGGGCTTTCCAAATCTGCTATCAGCACCTCGTTCTGGCTTATCTTTCCAACCTCAAGGTCTATCGCGAGTATATTTGGAAGAAGAATCAACACCTGCAGAAATACCAGGCTCAAAAAAACCAACTTTTTCATGTAAAAATCAGAGGAATTTTATATTTAAGTATTTCGGTTGTCTTTTACAGCACAAAATTACATCTTTTTTCCTTCCAGATCAAGATAAGCCTTTGCCTGGTTCAGGAATTTGTCGCAGGATTCTGAAATTTTTCCCTTATACTCCTCTATTGCTGAGGGGATCACCCATTTTTCGTAAATCCCGCGGAGAAATTTTTTGAATGCGCTTGTTTCGAATTTCCCTTCGTAGTCCCTAACCAAAATTCCTTTTATTTCCGTCTCTACAGAACCCTGGTTTGTTTTTACCTTGGCTCCTCCCTGGTTTATCTCAACTTCCTTGAGGCTATCTGCTTTCATCTTGACCTTTGCCTCAAATTTGAAGTAATCTGTGAGTTTTGCCCCACCGGTCCACTCCACTTCTATTTTTTTTACAGCCCCGTCAATTTTTTCAGTATATTTGTCCTCGCTTATTGGGTCGAGACCTGTCTCTTCCTTGAGCCAGTCATAGCAGAACTTGTAGAAATCCTTGAACGAAAAAATCCCAGTGGATTTAATCTTACTTGAAAAAATTGTTTCTTTTTCCGGCATTACAAAACAAGCTGAATTTGATTTAAATATTTAACTAAAAGAACATATATATTTATAGATGGATGCCTCTTCTAAATTTATGGGAAATCCTCTCCAGAATAGAAAAAAAAAGTCACAATTTACAGAAATTTTTGAGGAGTATCTGGATAATTTTCCAGAATGGTCAGAGATATCTGAAATTGCCAGAAGAAATTCCTATGACATGGGAAGGCAGAGCAGGATATGGATAATAGGTGGTTTTGTTTACAGGCCGATAATCAAGACCCTTCATAGAGATATTCGGGAACCACCCCAAATCGATGTTGATCTCTTAATTGAAAGAGGTACTGCAAGTGAAGAGATATATGCTCCTAAAGGATGGGAAATTAAAAGAACACAATCTGGATTTTTCTATTTAGAAAAAGGAAATGTAAGAATCGACCCTAACTACCTTTATAGTTTTCATTCAATTAGTTCAGTTGCCACAGCAATGGGAAGTCTGCCACAATTCAGACATTTTTTCAAGGCAACACCCATGGACATACAGTCAATAGCTTATGATCTAACTAACAAAGAGGTCGGTGTAATAGGGAAAAGAGGAATTGAATCAATAAGAAACATGATTGTTAGAATCAACTATATGGAAGAAGCACAATTTGAATCGCAAAAAAGAGGATTAAGTCTGGAAGACTTTGTAAAGGAAAAAGCAGAGGAGCTTGGTTTTAGTTATGATCTTACACCAATTTACTCGGCACCTGTTCCAAAAGAGACTAATGGAAAGACTTCAGATAATACTGGAATTATAAAAGACCACGAAGACCAAAAAACACCTATTAACAAATAAAATTAGATTGAGCTTCTGCAGGAGTCGCAAACCAGCATTCCATGGATTCTGTAAAGCATCCCTCTTTTCCCGCATTCTTCGCAAACACCATCATCCATGACTGCCAGCTCCTTTGCCTTTTTTATTCTTCTTAACTTTTCCTGCTCTTCCCTGATTCTTGCATACTCTTCGAGCTCAGGATAAAGTTCGGGGTGGAAACCCAGAACATCTCTTACAGTAACCAGGCCTAATAACTTACCATTTTCAACGACAGGAAGTCTGTCAAACTTTAACTTTTCCATTCTGTTTATGGCTTCGGTAAGCGTGGCATTTGGTTTTATTGTTACAATCTTTTTAGGAGAAATATCAGCAGCCTTAATCTTTGACAAATCTCTTCCTGATTTTTTAACCAAAGCCCATAAAATATCCTTCTGGCTGATAAACCCGACCAGCTTTTTTTTATCGACAAGAAGCAGGCTGCCAACTTTTCCCCTGACCATTTTTTTTGCGCAGTTGAAAAGAGTTTCTTCGGGTTTGACTGTTACTGGTGCACGGGTCATCACATCCGCAACAAAGATGTTTTCCATGAATTTTAAAGTAAGAACTTATTTATAAATATTTATATGAATCCAAAAATTTTTGAAAGCCTTCAGACAAAAAACATTCCGATTAGATACACTCAAAAAATATTTTTATTTCATTACCATAATGTTTAAATAATTCCATAAAGAGTTATGGATATGCCTGGAAACGAACAATTTAGGGAAAGAATTACAAGGCTTATGAAAGAATTCACTCCCTATATGCAAATGCCTCTTCAAGATAAATTAAGAAGACTAAATGAATTTAAGAATCAGAAAAGCGAATTAGAAAAAAAATTAAGTGATCTTGGAGCCCACATTTTTATTCTTGAGACCATGCCCGATGTTGCCGAACAACAGGTAAAGAATGACGAGGTTGCTTTAGCCCTATTAAAAGAACTAAGAGGAAAAAAGGAAATTTCTTATAATAATTTAGTGAATGGGCAGGATAACACTTACCAAATGATTATCTCCCATTATTTATTTTTACTTCAGAGAGCAATGTTGGTTGAATTAAATCGTGATCCTGACAGTTCAGCAGATAAAATAATTAAATTGACCGAAAGGGGGAGAACTATCCCGCTTCGATATTCAAGATAAAAAATGCCAGAAAAACCAGTGGTTCTCATGCCTGAAGATGTCCAGAGGCTCCTTGGCAAGGACGCCCAGAGGAACAATATCTTAGCTGCGAAGATGGTGGCTGAGATTGTAAAGACGACCCTAGGTCCTAAGGGAATGGACAAGATGCTTGTTTCTCCTACAAACGACATAACTGTTACGAACGACGGGGTTACAATCCTCGAGGAAATGCAGATAGAGCATCCGGCTGCGAGGATGATGGTTGAAATTGCAAAGACCCAGGAAAGCGAAGTCGGCGACGGAACAACGACAGCAGTGATGATTGCAGGAAAACTTCTTGAAAACGCCGAGAAACTGCTTGACAAGAAAATACATCCGACAGTCATCACAAAGGGCTACAGGCTGGCTTCTGAAAAAGCGCAGGAGATTCTTAAGGACATAGCTTTGAGGATAACTCCTGGCGATGAGGATATTTTGAAACAGGTTGCGATGACCGCAATGACGGGAAAGGGAGCAGAGGATTCCAGGGAATGGTTCGCAGACATAATCGTGAAGGCAGTAAAGCAGATAGAGAATCACGGAAAAGTAAATCTCGATGATATAAAGATAGAAAAATCCAAGGGAGACGGAATAAAAGATACAGAGTTAATCTCCGGAATTGTGATAGACAAATCCCGGATTTCACAGGACATGCCAAATTTGGTAAAAGGTTCGAAAATAGCCCTCATAGATTTCCCCCTCGAGTTGAGAAATCCTGAAATTGAAACAAAGATATCCATCTCCAGCCCAGAGCAGCTCCATGGTTTTATCGAGCAGGAAGAAAGAGAGATAAGGGACATGATAGAGAAGGTAAAGCTCTCCGGAGCCAATGTAGTTTTCTGCCAGAAAGGAATAGATGATTTTGCGCAGTATCTCCTCGCCAAGGAAAAGATATACGCGTGCCGCAGAGTTTCGCGGAGCGATATGGAGAAAATTTCAAAGGCCACAGGAGCCAGGATAGTCAGCAACCTCGGAGAATTAAATCCCTTTGAGATTGGAAGTGCCGATGTCGTTGAAGAAGTCAGGCATGGAGAGGATTTTCTGACTTACATCCGCGGCTGCCAAAATCCAAAAGCGCTCACGATACTGATTCATGGAGGCACAGAGCACGTCATCGATGAGATTGAGAGGGCAATCAAGGATGGCTTGGGAGATGTCGCATGCTCTCTGGAGTCTGGCCTTGTTGTTACAGGAGGCGGGGCTGTCGAGATGGAGCTTGCAAAAAGGCTCAGGGAATTTGGTCAAAGCCTAAGCGGAAGAGAGCAGCTGGCTGTCGAGGAATTTGCATCTGCGCTTGAGTTCATACCGTCTTCTCTCGCGGAAAACGCAGGCATGGATCCCATAGATGTGATTACAGAACTAAAAT
The DNA here is from genome assembly GCA_035282925.1 of Candidatus Nanoarchaeia archaeon. GTDB lineage: Archaea > Nanobdellota > Nanobdellia > Pacearchaeales > GW2011-AR1 > ASMP01. Next base: position 13,531 of record DATEUW010000006.1, on the reverse strand, counting down.
CAAGGCACGATTCGGGGGAGAGAAATGCCGGCCTGAATCTTTTCACCAACAGGATAGAAAATGTTCTTGAGGCTAGAATAATAGAGCCATTGAAAATAAAGACGCAGGCGATAAACTCTGCATCAGAAGTGGCGATGATGATTCTCAGGATTGATGACGTGATTGCCTCTAAAGGAAAAAGCAGCAACGATTTTGGAAGAGCTTCTAGAAGCCCTGACGAGATGTTTTAGAATTCTTGGAAATGCAAAGAAAAATTTCTGGCAAGAAAAAACAGCTGATAAAACAATTGCATAGTAAAGGTTTAAATCCTGCAGAGATAGCCAGAAAGACCAATGTTCCTTATATGTCTACATGGTTATATCTTAGAGGATTTGAATCATTTCGTGAATATAAGGAAGATTTAGCCAAACAAAGAGGACATGAATCACGCGGGAGTTATGAGGGATATTTAGCGAGGCAAAGGCAAAAAGGGCAAAAAAATAAAGAACTTAGTGATTTGATAAAAAGAAGATTAGAAGAACTTGAGAGGAATCAGTCTTGGCTGTCCAGGAGAATGGGTGTTTCAAGGGAAACTGTTTCTAAATATTTTCATGGAGAAATTATACCAAACAAGGAAAGATTAGGGGAATTGTATATGGCACTTGGTTTATACGATTTGCTGGAGGTTGAAATAATTAATTTTAAACCAGCGCATAAATTATAGAACCGACGATGATTATCGCCGCTGTCAAATTTCTCCAGCTTATTTTTTCCTTCAATATGAAATAAGCCATTGCGTATATGAATATTGGTCCCAACATAAGCAAAAGAGTTGTGAAGATAACTCCTACGTTCAGATATCCGTAGTAGACTATAATCCTGTAAATCATCCATATGAAACCTGTGGCAAAAATCTGCCATCTTACCTTTGTGTTTAATTTTTTGAAATCAGGCCTGAAAATCAAGAGGCTGAGAAGGAATATGGAAGAGACTCTTAAAAAATAAAAGGTTACAGGGGAATAAAGGTCAAGTATCAGCCTCGAAATCACGAGCTCAACGGCAAAAAAGAAACTCCCGAAGACCGCCGCCACGAAATAGGGATTGAATTTTAGATGGTGCCTTCTTATATGGGTGAAGAGCAGCGCAAGGGCGGCGACAAGAGCAGGAATTATTATCTTAAAATTCCTTTCATAGAGATTTTCTGCAAAAAAACTGAAAATTATCGCAAGAAGAATGACAAACAAAGGCTCCAGAACCCTCGCCGGTTCCAGATTTCCGACTTTTTCCCATTTTAGGGAATAAAATACAAGAAGGTTAGCTATGATTGAAAAAAAGACAACCAAGGAAAAAATAACTATGTTCCTTGGCTCTGTTGCCCCTGGCTCCATCTTCCAGAAAAAATATATTAATGGCAAGAGGAAGAGGATTATAGCCAAGAAAGAAGCTGTCTGATAGGATTCAACGCCCACTTTTTTCTTTCTCAGGACAATTCTTTCGAATATAGTGCCGCCAGCCAAGGCGATTGCTCCTATTATAGGAAGATAATAAACCATCTTTTTTATATTAAGAAAAGTTAATTTAAAAAGTTTAATATTATAACTAAAATTTGAATTTGTACCTTAGCATTGTTCTCCATTCTATCAGGGTTTTCAAAATCCCAGGGATTATCCCTGTGAGCGCAATGTTTCTGTAGGTAATAATTCCGTCCCATTTTCCCAGGCTTATGACCATTATTCTTGGATTTGATTTGTATTCTTTGAGATTTCCGCCATTTTCAAGATTTATTATGTTCCCGGCAGCAATACGCCCCTGCTTTTCCGCGTTCTGAGCAAGCTTTTCCTCAGGTATTGCAGTTATGTCTCCTGCAGCAAAAATATTCTCTTGACCTTCAATCTGCAAAAAAGAATTCACCTTAACCTGGTTTTTTTCATTCAAAAGGTGAGGGAAATTTCTTTTCATGAATTCAAAATTCGGCTCGATTCCTGTGCAGAGAAAAGCCAAATCTGTCCTTATTTTCGTTCCCTTATCTGTAATGTAATTTTTCCCATCCCTCTTTACAGTCCTTTCATTGAAAATTATCTTCACGCCTCTTTCTTTGAGAAAATTTTCTGCGTATTTTCTGGCCTTGTCATTTTGCCTTTCCATCAGATATGGTTTTGAATGGACCATCGTGAGTTTTTTGTTTTTGTAATGTGTTATTATCTCTGCAGCCAGCTCTGTCCCGACAATTCCCCCGCCTATAATCAATATATTTTTTGCACCCAAGACTTTTTCATAACTTTTCTTAAGCATAGATGTCCTGCTTGAAATAACCAGGTTTTTCTCTTTTATCGGAGAATTATACCTTGAACCTGAAGAAATAAATAGGTAATTAAATTTCACACTTACATGTTTTTTCTTTCCCATGATTTTTACCAAAACATTTTTATCCGAGATGTCAATTACCTCCCCGATGATTACCTTTGCTCTATCGAGGTAGTTTCTATGCAATACCTCAATTCTCTTTGCATGTTCAGGTTCAACAATTGTCCTTAAAATTCCTGGAGTGAATTCAAAATAATCTTTTGTGTCTATTAGAGTCACTGAAAAATTTTCACGCTCCAGCTTTTGGGCAGCCAATGCTCCTGAAAATCCTCCCCCGATTATGACCACTTTTTTCATCTTATAATTTTTACAAATCAGCCTTAAAAAATAAATATGATATATAAAACTTGTCTTAAAAAACATTTTAAAACCCCGCTCTGTTTTATATAGAATGCCGAAGATTAAAATTTATTCGACACCAACATGCATCTGGTGCGCTAAAACCAGGGAATTTTTCAGGAAACACAAGGTAAAATTCACAGACATAGATGTCAGCAGCAACAGGAAAGCTGCAGAAGAAATGGTAAAAAAGTCAGGGCAGATGGGGGTTCCCATCATCGACATCGACGGAAAAATAATTGTCGGTTACAACGAAGGAGAATTAAAAAAGGCTCTTAATTTAAAAGATTAAAATGAAAAATAATTACGACTTTGTCATTCTTGGAGCAGGCGGGACAGGCTTGGCAGCAGCCATGTATGCCGCAAGGCTTGGGCTGAAAACTCTTGTCCTTGGATACACATCAAGCGCCGAGCTTCCTATAGGAGGTGTCATAACGACAACACATGTTGTGGAAAACTACCCCGGCTTCACAACTATCTCTGGCCCAGACTTGGCGAAAAATATTGAAGAACATACCCGTTCATACAAGTTAGTAACAATAAAAGGAGAAAAAGCCACTGAAATAAAAAAACTAAAAAATTGTTTTCATGTTAAAACCAACAAATCAAGTTATCTGGCAAAGACAATACTTTTCGCAACAGGGACAAAATGGCGTAAATTGGAGGTTCCGGGTTCCAGGGAATTTGAAAACAAAGGAATAAGCTACTGCGCCTTGTGCGATGCTCCTTTATTCAGGAACAAAATCGTTGCTGTTGTCGGAGGCTCTGATAACGCGGCAAAAGATGCCCTTCTTCTTTCAGAATACGCAAAAAAAATTTACATGATTTACAGGGGAAAGGAAATCCATCCAGAACCCATAAACATGGATAGAGTTAAGGCAAACAAAAAAATTGAGGTTGTTAATAATACTAATATAACAAAGATAAGTGGCAATGAATTTGTAAGCAGTGTTTCACTAGATAAAAAGTATAAAGGTTCAAATGAATTAAAACTTCAGGGTGTTTTTGTCGCCATAGGGCATATTGTTCTTTCAGATCTTGCCAAGCCTCTTAGAGTCAAGATGAACAAGGACGGAGAGATAAAAATAAACCACATGACCTCTGAAACCAATGTTCCTGGAGTTTACGCGGCAGGCGACGTGACAGACAAGCAGTTCAAGCAGCTTATAACCGGAGTTGCAGACGGCTGCACAGCTGCCTATTCTGCTTACGAATACATAACCAAAAAGAAAGTTTTCTAAGAAGTTGTTAGTGTCTATGGTTGTTTCTCAAAAAAGCCACAGAGCCTCTGGGGTTCTGTTTAAATATCTCAAAAGCATGATTCAACTCCCTTTCTAATGTTTCAGATAACAAGTCTGGGGCATCTGAACGCAAACGAATTTTTGTTTGTTCTGAAAATCTTCTTGCTATTTCCTGGCTTCTCGCCTGCGAATGGGAAGTAACTGTTAACACTGTGTTGTGTGTATAACCGAGACAAATTAATGGTTCACGTTTTTGTCTTGTAATAGTCAATAAATATGGCTCTCTGCTTTGTTCGTAGAGCACACATCTGACAGCGCCTTTTAATGGCACGATACACCATCCTCCGCCATCAAATCTTTGTATGGCCCTTTCCAAAGGGAGTCTGCTATAATTTCCTATTTTAGCCAAAGTTACTAGTTCTTGAATCATTTTGAATTTGCTCCCAAATAACCTTTCTTTATCTGTATTTAAAAATTTCCGTAATCTAAAAGATATTAACCAAAATCTATAAAACCCCTGATTTCCCTTGATTTTTATGACTCTTAATTTCGAAAAGGAAAAGCTTATCTCTGAATTGAAGGAAAGGAAGCCGAAAAAAGTTCTTGTGCAGCTTGCAGAGGGAATAAAGCAAAATGCCCCTGAAATCTCTGAATGGATTGAAAGCTTGGGAATTGAATGCATTTTTTCAGGAGAGACCTGCTGGGGCGCTTGCTCTGTCGCTGTCCAAGAAGCCCAAGCACTTGGAGTTGACCTTATTGTTCATTTCGGGCATGCGGAATTCATAAAAGTAGATTTCCCTATATTATACATGGAAGTCCAGGATGTTCTGGACCTGAATCCTTTGCTGAACAAATCATTGCCACATTTAAAAGAATTTGATAAAATTGGTTTATCATATTCCATACAGCACAGGCATGACATAGAAAACATAAAAAAATTCTATGAGTCACAAGGAAAAATTGTCACGCTTTCAAAAAAAGCAGGAACAAATGCCTATGAAGGCCATATAACCGGCTGTGAATATCGCGGATTGAAGGCAATACAGGATGACGTGGATTGTTTTGTCATTATAGGAAATCAGTTCCATTCAATGGGTGCCAGCCTTGCCCTGAAAAAGCCGGTAATTCTGATAGATGTCTACAACGATGATGTTCGTAGCATGGCAGGGCTTAGGGAAAAAATCCTGAAGCAGCGTCTGTTTTCAATTGAAAAACTTCGCGAGGCAAAAAATGTTGGTATCATTGTTGAAATAAAGCCAGGGCAGAAATTTGGGAATCCTGTAAAACTCCTGGAAAAATTCAGACAGCACGGAAAAACAGCAATAGTTATCACGATGTCAGAGCTCACTCCGGACAAGCTGATGAACTTTTACAATATAGACGCTTTCGTTGAGCTTGCATGCCCCAGAATTGCCCTCGATGATTTTGCAAAATACCCAAAGCCAATCCTTACAATAGTAGAAGCAATGGTTGCTCTTGGAGAAAAATCCTGGGAACAAATCGTAGAAGGCGGAATTGTTTAACAAAAGTAGAAGAAATTAGCAAAATATTTATAAAGCTCGTTTTTCTTTTTCAAATACAATAAAAAATGGTCGAAGCTATTGAGGCAAAAAAAGAAGGCGGAACAATAACGATAAAAAAAGACGCTCTCTGGAAATATTCGACTGTTGTTCTGCTCGCCATAGTTATTATCGGAGGTTTTTTTCTTTTCAGGGGCGGAGGCTCGGGAAGTGGAACATCTGTAACAGATACCGGAAGCACAGGACAGCAGGGAGTAAACGCGCTTTCTTTTATAGAATCCAACGATCCTGTTCTTGGAAGCGCAGATGCAGGAATCTCGATAATTGAGTTCTCAGATTTCCAGTGCCCATTCTGCGCAAGAGCTTTTGAAGGCGCTATAGCTGAATTCAAGCAAAGCAGTTATTTCACAAATGGAGAAGTCAATCTTATCTATAAGCATTTCCCATTGAATTCCATACACCCTTATGCGCAAGGAGCTGCAGAAGCTTCAATATGTGCCCAGGCGCAGGGAAAGTTCTGGGAATATCATGATACCTTATTTACAAACCAAGCTAGCTTAGACACAACAAGCCTGAAGCAATACGCCTCACAGCTCGGCCTGAATACCGGAGATTTCAACAATTGTTTGGATAATGGAGATTCTGAATCAGAGGTTAACAAAGAGCTTGCCCAAGCAACAGCTGCTGGAGGCAGAGGAACACCTTTCTTCCTTATTGTAAACACAGATACGGGAGACACAACCTCAATTTCAGGCGCTTACCCCTGGTCGCAGTTTGAAACTGCAATCCAGTCTGTCCAGTGATTTTTATTCTTGGTGAAAGGCAAATCTTTTTAAACGAAAATATTAATCTTTAATTCATGGAAAACAAGCATGTCGGATATATTCTGATAGGCGTTGCAATTTTGCTCATAGTGATAGTTCTTCTGTTTCAAAATGCTCTGAAGGAAGTGGTGGCTTCGACATGCACTGCAGAAGAGCATTCTATCTCTTGCCCCATGAATGAGGGAATAAACCAGCAAACATATTTGTCTTTGGGAATCGTCGGTCTGCTTATGATTATAGGGTTTGTTCTTGTATTCAGCAAGCCAAAGGAAAAGATAGTAGTAAAGAAGATTTCTGAAAAAAGAAAAAAGATAGACCTCGGGAAGCTGGACAGAGACGAGAGAAAAGTCATAGAGCTTTTGCTCAAGGAAAATAATGCAATGTTCCAGTCATCTTTGATGGAGAAACTTGAGATTGGAAAAGTAAAGGCAACAAGGCTTCTCGATAAGCTTGAGGCAAAACAGCTGATAGAAAGAAAAAGGCGCGGGATGAATAATATTGTTGTCTTGAGAGATTGAAACCAGTTACACCAAAGCGGTTATAACAAACTATTTCTTCTATTTTTCATGGAGCTGAAAGAAAAATTAGGAAAGAAAAAAACAGACTGGGAATTTTATGCCCAAGTCGCTATTGTTGTTGTCCTCTCATTAATCCTAATATATAATTACTCTGGAAAACAAACAGGAAGCGCCACTGGCATAGGAACTGTCTCTGCATCAGAAATAATTCCGCAAGGGGTCCCGGCTGTTTATGGGGAAGAACTTGGAATTACTTATGATGATGTTTCTCCTAATAATCTAGAGAAAACCGAGGAAACAATAAACTTGCTGGGAAACATAGACAGGGTTGAAACCCTTGAAGGAGCAGAGCTTGAAAGATACATAGACATACTATACAAACAATATAATGGGATTGCCTGCGAATATTGCTGCGGTGCAAGGTCTGTAATTTTCAGCAATGGGCAGGCAGCATGCGGCTGCGCGCACAGTTATGCGATGCGCGGACTTACCAAGTATTTGATTAAATATCATGGGGATGAGCTTAGCGATGAGCAAATCCTCACAGAAGTGGGAAAATGGAAAACCCTCTTCTTTCCCGGAATTCTTGAAGGAAAAGCGCAGGTAATGAAAAGCTACGGAATCGAAGTTGACTATATCAATCTTACAACAAACCAATACAGGGGAATTGAGCAGGGGCAGGCAACAGGTAGTATGGTTGGAGGTTGTTAGTTAAAATGAAAAAAACACTTAATATAACAATAGCAATAATAGTTGTTTTATCATTTATTAGTTTTACAATGGCTGATTCAGAAGAGGATTTTTCTCAGGCACAGGCTCTTATAAACCAGTCAATTTCATGTGACGAGCTTACTGATGAACAACTTGAACTTATTGGGGATTATTATATGGAACAAATGCACCCCGGAGAGGCTCATGAATATATGGATCAAATGATGGGTGGTGAAGACTCTGAATCCTTAAGGCAGGTGCACATAAATATGGCCCGCAACATATATTGCGGAGAAAATACTTCTTATAGATACGGGATGATGGGAGGAATGATGGGATATAATTATCCTGCATATAACAATTTCAGAATATATACTTTGTTTTTACCCATAATTTTTGTCTTGATAATGGTTCTTTTAATTATCTTAATCTTTAAACAAATTGGAAGGAGGTAAATAAAACGTAAATATAAAAAACAAAAATGGAAACGCAAAAAATAGTGCTCTGGGTGATTATCGGAATCTTATTGCTGGCTGTTGTATACACTGTATTTTTCCAGGGTGGAGGTAGCAGCACAGGTTCTCTTTCATCTAATGCCGGCCAGGCAGCAAGCGCATATAGTGGAATGGTCGGAGGCTGCTGATGGAGCATTGCGAGCATTGCAAAACAAAAAACCAGAAAGGATGCTGCAAGGATTTAAAAAAATTAGAAATGGAAAATAATCAAGAACCTGAAAAGAAGAAGTTTAGCAAAGTTTGGTTTTTATTTGGAGGAATAATTGTCGTCTTGGCCTTGGTTCTTCTCTTAACAAAAAGCTCCAGCGCAGTATCTTTCGAAAATATCAACAAGGCTGAAAAAATAGAAATCTATAAGTCTATGAGTTGCGGCTGCTGCGAAGTTTATCTCAAATATGCAAATAGCAAGGTTGACCCGAAGATCAATGTTTTTGATGTGCAGGATCCTTCTGAAATAAAAAGCAGGTATGGAATTCCTAAGGAACTGGAAAGCTGCCATACAACAATAGTTGGGGATTATTTTGTAGAAGGGCATATCCCCCTTGAAGCTGTCGAAAAGCTTTTGGCTGAACAGCCGGACATTGCCGGAATCGCAATGCCTGGAATGCCTTCGGGAAGCCCTGGAATGCCTGGCCAGAAATACGGCGATTTCATAATATATGCTGTAAATCATGACGGGAGCTACAGAGAATTCATGAGAATATAATGAACAAGAAATTCTTTATTTTTCCTATTTTGACAATTTTTTTAGCTAGATTCATTTCTGCTCATTGCCCGCTCTGCACAATCGGGGCTGGAGCAGCAGGGGTTGGTGCAATGTGGCTCGGCGTTAGCAAAGTTGTTGTTGCTTTGTTTATTGGGGGTTTCGCAATGTCGATGGGGATGTGGTTCTCAAAAATTCCTAAAAAAAGATATATACCTTTTCAAAAAACCGCGATAGTTGCGATTGTTTTTTTAACAACTATCATCCCTTTAATGCCTTTATTCAAAGCCATAGGGCCGTTATACCTGTCATTTATCGGGGAATATGGAGCAACCTATGCAGTTAATTATTCTTTAGCAAGCAGTTTGTTTGGGGGGCTTCTTGTTTTCATCTCTCCCGCAATAAGTAAAAAATTAACAAAGGCAAGAAAAGGGAAGACAATTCCTTTTCAAGGAACCATACTAACACTTTTATTGTTAATCATCTTGGGAATTCTAATTCAGTTTAGTTTGACAAATTTAGGGGGTGGTGCTGTAATAGGAGCAATTGAGCATTTATCTCCGGGCGAATTTGAAAAAGTTATTCAAAATGGAAGTGTTTTTTTATTAAATGTTCATACTCCTTATCAGGGCCAAATTGACGGGACTGATGAAATAATTGAAGATTGGGAAAATATTGAAAAGTATATGGATAAATTGCCAAAAGATACCTCTGTTCCGATAGCTGTTTATTGCAGAAGCGGGCGCATGTCAGAAGCTGTGGCTGAAGAACTCAAGGCAATGGGTTATCAAAAGATTTATGACCTTGGTGGAGGAATGAATGCGTGGGAAGAGTCCGGGAGGAAAATAATTTAAAATGGACTTAATAACCTGGATATTTATAGGAATCACCCTGCTCTTTTTTTTAATTTTAGCACTGAAGAATATCCTTAATCTGAAGAAAATATGCGTAATCTGCTTCTCTATAACCTTAATGTGGATTACATTATTAACACTTTATTTTCTGGACATTTTCACTGATAAAATCATAATTGCTATCTTGATGGGACATACGAGCCTAGGCCTATTTTATATACTGGAAAAAAAGATTAAGAAGAATTTTTTATTATTTAGATTACCTTATTTATTAACAAGCATATCACTAGTTTATTTTATGCTCAACGGCTTTATTACCAGCATATTATATTTTATTCTGGGATTATGGTTACTTTTCACATTAATATATTTGCTAAAATTTAACAAACTCACTAAAAAAATAATTGAATGCTGCAAAAAATGGTAAAAAAGAATAATTCAGTACTTTATGGAATCTTAGCTGGAATTGGACTTCTGGCTTTTTATCTGACAGTTGTTTCTTTTTTTCAGAGTGTGGAGTTTGCATTCCTGAATTTAAGAAGCCTTTGGTATCTGGTTTTTCCTCTGGCAGCAGGATTTGGGACACAAATAGGATTGTATTCCTCAATAAAGCACACGGCGGCAATGACTGGAACAGTTGCAGGAACAGGGGGAGTTTCTGCAGGAAGCATGGTTGCCTGCTGCAGCCATTTTCTTTTGAATGTTATTCCAATAGTCGGCTTGTCGGGAATTGCTTTGTTTTTGGCATCTTATCAAAAAGAGTTTCTTAGCATTGGAATTTTATCGAATATTGTTGGCATAGGAATAATGCTTAATCATAAAAACAAAATGAAAAGAGGAATTCGCTAATGGACAAAAAAGTTATTTTGTACATAGTTCTGGGAATAGTTGTTCTTGCATTGCTTTTATTCACAATTTTTCCAGGAATGATTCATGCAGTAAAAGATTCCGGAATAGTGGGAAATAATGTTTTGGATAAATGCAAGCCTGCGCCAGGCTACACAGAAGAGGCATGGAGAGAGCACATGGGCCATCATCCCAATATTTATGCAGAATGTCTGAGTTAAATAAAAATGAAAGGAGGTTGACATGGAAAAAACAACATTGCATTATGCACATCCAACAGGACTCGCCTTAAGCATAACCGCCGGAGTGATATACATTATCTGCGTATTGCTGGTATCTCTCTGGCCCGTGAAATTCTTGAACTTCTTTAATAATTGGGTACACGGCATCGACCTAACAAAAATTGTAATAGCGCCGCAAATAACAATTGGTGGTTTTTTTATAGGGCTTGTTGAAGTATTATTTGTAGCTTACCTCGTGGGCGTATTATATGGTTGGCTATATAACTTATGTGTTATACATTGCAAAAAATACGGCTGGATCAAGTAAAATAAAAGGTTTCTAAAGAGATAAAAGAGCGAAACTGATTGCAAATAAAACTTTATATAACCTTTTTCCCAATTATTTTTATGAGTATAAAACAATTTATTAAAGAGCTGAACAATGACAAAGTTGAAGGTGAATTAATAAAAACGATATTTATCTCCATTGCCACATCTTTTATCCTTTTGGCAATTTTGTACTTTTTGAGGCTTAGATATGTTGAAAATTTTATCCCCAAATACGGATTTTACCTGTTTTTTGCGATACTGAGCTATTCCCTGATTCTTCTTTCGGTAAGACATATCCGTGCATACAGAGAATTCCCGTGCATGTCGGGGATGATGATAGGAATGACAATAGGGGCAATTTCGGGATTTCTTCCTGCATTTTACATAGGCTCCACGAATGGGATGTTTATAGGGAGTGTTTCTGGAATGGCAATAGGAATCTTTTTTGGTGTATGGAACGGAAAGTGTTGCGGAGTAATGGGAGCAATGGAAGGAATCATGGCAGGATTCATGGGCGGTCTGATGGGAGCAATGACATCTTTAATGATGTTCAACGATAATCTCAGAGCAGCAGGCATTGTTGTTTTCCTGATTTCTGGAGTCATCCTGTTCGGACTGAATTATATGATTTACAAAGAAACGAGGGAGATAAAAATGGAGCGCAAGCACAAGGATGATGCATTTTTCACGATTTTCTGGAGCCTTCTGCTTACTGCAATCACACTATGGATAATGGTCGCTGGGCCAAGGAGCATTTTATTCCAATGAACAAGAAAGGAGTCATTTATGTAATGTTAACTGTTCTTTTGTTAGCCGGAGCCGGATATATGATGCTTGGGAAAAGCGTTGAAATCGAAAGGGGCAGTGTCATTACTGGAGGTAATCAGGCTGGGAATTTCCAGAAAGTGACTTTGGGAATAAAGAACTACAACTATTATCCCAATACAGTAACGGTAAAATCAGGCCAGCCTGTAAGGATTTATCTGGATGAAAGTGTTGTTGGATGTTACAGGGGTTTTGTGATAAGGGATTTCGGAATCTCAAAATATCTTAAAACCCCGAACGATTACGTCGGGTTCACGCCAACCAAACCCGGGACTTATGCTTTCTCCTGCAGCATGGGAATGGGAAAAGGGACTTTAGTTGTTCAGTAACCCCCTTATTGTAGTATATTACCATAGTAAAATATTTAAAGGGGCAGAATCTTAATTTTGTATGACAAAAAGAGAAATCATGGTTTGCGAATGCGGATGTGAGCGTTGTTCCCACAAATGGATAGCCAGAAGTAAAGAAATCCCAATCGTTTGCCCATATTGCAAATCTCCATACTGGAATAAGCCAATAAATAAGAAAGCCAAAAGAAAAAAATAAATTCAACTCATTTCAAATGTAAGGAATGTGGTTACTTTTACAAAAATAAAAATATGGCCGAAAAATGCGAGAAATGGTGCAAAAAACACAAGAGCTGCAATTTGGAATATCAAAAATTTGCTATAAAAGTGAATGGATGAAATAAAGATGAAAAAAAGAATTTTGATTCAGGGAATGCATTGCGCTTCCTGCGCTTCAAACATAGAACGCAGCCTGAAAAAAATCCCGGGAGTTAAAAGCGCAAGAGTCAGCTTAATGATAAAAAAAGGGTATGTGGAATGCGAAGATTCTGTTTCAGACGAGGATCTGAAAAAGGCAGTCGCGAGAACTGGGTATAGAACAGTTTCTATAGAAAAAGAATAAGATAAAACACGAACATCATGAAATGAAACATCAGCATCATATGGAAAAAGAGATGGACGAACACCATCACGACGAACCTGTAGAGGATTCTGAGATAAGAGACTGGAAAAGAAAAATGATGTGGAGCTGGGCCCTTGCAATTCCGATAGCTTTTTTGATGCTCTCTGAAAGGCTTTTCGGTTTTTCTATTATTGAAATGCCCTATTCAATCATATTGATTCTGGTTCTTGGATTTCCTGTTCTTTTTGTCTTTGGCTGGAGCACTATCCGCGGAGGAATGAGGGGATTTACAAGTTTTTATTTCAACATGGATTCTTTGATTGCCCTGGGAACAGTAGTTGCTTACATTACAGGAATTTTGAGCTTCTCTGGAATTGTCCAGGATTATTCAGGTGTTGCTGCAATGATAATGGCTTTTTTCGTGACAGGAAAATATGTTGAGGCTTTGGCAAGGGGAAGAGCAGGTCAGGAAATCAGAAAACTTCTGGAGCTGAGTGCAAAAAAAGCCAGGGTTTTAAGGGGCAACAGAGAAATTGAAGTCGCGATTGAAGAGGTAAAAATTGGAGATATTATGATTGTCAAGCCAGGAGAGAAAATCCCTACAGACGGCCTTGTTGTTCGCGGAGAAAGCGCTGTCGATGAATCAATGGTTACGGGAGAAAGCCTGCCTGCTGAAAAGAAAAAATCAGATGCAGTAATAGGGGCAACGATAAACCAGGACGGAATTCTTTATGTAAAGGCAACAAAAATAGGAAAGGACACATTCCTGGCTCATATAATAAGACTGGTAGAAGATGCACAGGGAACAAAGGTCCCAATTCAGAAACTTGCG
>DATEUW010000005.1:0-15427 GCA_035282925.1 Candidatus Nanoarchaeia archaeon | reverse complement strand
TATTTTTTCAACAACTCCCTGAGTAACATCGCCGATAGTCTCGTTTTCTATCGTCGTTGATTTTATCGCATTTCTCACGCTGTTCGTGTCAAGCCAGCATTTTATGTTTGGATTTCCGCAGTAGCCTACCGGTTGCCATCTTCCCTGTGCGGTGTTTATGAAAGAATCTGTTCCTCCCCCTGGATTGTCTGTAGCGCAAACTCTTGTGATTCCTCGATTGTAGATTGCGGGATTTATTGCCTCTTCAACTCCCCCCTGAATATTAGGGCTTAGCAGAGGAAGAAGGTTTGTTGTTCCTGAAACGCATGCAGCTTCCGAAGTTATGTCTGTTCTCTTAGCCTCCTGTGCAAGGAAACTTTCTGTCACATAATTTACTCCAAAGTCTGTCGTTACCTGCTTAAAGCCGCATTCTTCCTGTGCATTCACAACTATACACATTTCCTGGTAGCCTGCCGGAGCAGTAAGGTCACGGGTTTCAGTGGCGTATTCTCCTGATCTTATGAAACCCTGAGCCACAATTCTTCTTGCAAACGCGTCCTGATAGAACGAACTACCTCCTCCTCGAAGGTAAACCTGATATTGGGCTGGGAGATTTTTTCCCGCATAAATATGATAGAACACTTTGTACTGTGATGTTGGCGGGCTTGTCGCCGTTGTGAAAGGAATCTCATCGAATCTTCCGTAAAACTGAGCTGGAGAATCTGGTTCCACAAGCCTGTCCAAAAGATTTCCTCCAGGATAAGATGCAGAAATAAAGTTCCTGCAGAGCTCTGTCCCTATGTCTTCCACAGAACGCGCCTTGAAAGCCTTGAAAGAATCTGCAGCATAATATTGGGTGAAGTAATTTATTGAATTGTCTGCTGTCTGCCATGCATCTGCAACTCCCAAATACTCGCCTCCTCCGCGGACTCCCTGGCCTAAAATAGCGCCTATTCCCTGGCTTGTCGCAACTTTCACAAGAGGAATTGACTGCCTCCAGAAAAAGTCGCACATATAAATGCTGTGAATTTCATCGCAGATTCCTATTGTCTGCCCTGTATCCAGGCTTGCCTGCAGGCATTGCTGATAAGAATCAAGAACACTCACGAGACCTTCGACTCCCGCATGGATTGCAGAAAGGCAAACAGGCACTTTCACCTCGGGAAAGTTTGGAAGGCAAAGTGCAATTCCGCCTGCTATTCCCGAGGCAACAACATCTTGAACATAGTAAGTTCCTCCAAGATTACATCTGCTTGAAGGACAAACAACAGGGTCGCAGACATTGAAAAGCAAGTTGCAGTCAGTAGGAGACATAAAGTCCTGGCATTCTATTGCAGGCGTTCCTACAAATGGTTCGCCGACAGGAATATTTCCTGCTCCAGGAACATTCACGCTTTTAACTCCTGCACTGTATCTTCTTGAAACTTCAGACAATGCAGCATCCGCTCTTCTCATTAAGTCCCTTTCTCTGTTTTCGTCCAATCCGTAAAAGCCAAGAGGCTGATTTGCATATCTTACATATTGTCTGCATTTGTCATCTGCAATCCCTGAATTAAATTCCTCTTTTCCATTGGTTCCGACGTTGCAGATGGAATAGCTTGCAGCCAGCCCTGAAGCATCAGATGCCCTTAAATTCCCCCCTATGGGCAGCGAGGGATTGATTCCGACATACCATCCGTTTTGTATGTCAAAAGGAACAATTGCAGGCAGCCCCTTGTATTGTGCTGTCTCATAGTATCTTATCTTTGGATCTATGAATCTGTTCCTGTAAATTTCGGTGCTGAAAGAACTGAATGTCTGTGCGTTTATTCTTATGTCTTCATGAATCTTCTCATTTTTATCTAAACGTTTTCCATTTTCATCATAAATGTCTTTTATTATGTAACGAGTGCCTAAAGGATCTGCTTTTTCCAGATGAAGCGTATATTTTTCACTTCTGAAAAATATTAACTGGATAGGATCTCCTTCAGGAATGCCGGAAATATCTCCTTTCGGAATGCCGGAAATATCTTTTTTTGCGGTTGAACCTGTGTAAATTGCATCCTCTAAACGTACCTGTCCAAATATGCGGCTTCTGTCTAAAATTGTGATTGCCTGTGGGTTGTTTACATATTGCTGCATTTGTTGCTCGAAGCTGCTTCTTTCAGCATATGCCTTTGAACCTACATGGATATCACACAGTCTCATGCCGAGTTCAGATCTGGATATATCTTGAACATTTTTGATGTCTGATGCCGATAGCCCGGCATAAAGCTGAAGATCCCTGAGCTGCGAGATAAATACTGTGTTTTCGTTTATCCTGCCCAAAACAGTTTTGACATCAATCTCCTCGTTTGGGCATCTTGTTTTTCCGTTTTCAAAATGTCCTATGATGGATTCATCGAGGTTTCCATCTGTCATGTATCTTTTCTTCCATTCTTCGATGTATTTTACGGGCACGATGGCACCATCGGGCGTTTCTATCGATTTTCTTAATGCTTCATCGATTTCATTTTGCTTGTCTATTGCTGTAGCATATTCATCTACAGATCTTTCTATTTCATCCGAATTCTTAAGAAGGCATTCACCGACATTGTCCCATGGTCCCTTGCCATTAATCTGGGTTCTTTCGCTAACTGCTGTCGTGCATTTGTCAAACCACCCTACACCCGGCGCCCTCATGACTTTCTGCCTTGCAATCCCCTTTCCACCAAGATTTGTGAAAAAGTTTTTTATTGTAAGTGTTGTTCCAACTCCGAGGCAAGCAGCCTTGAATCCTGTGACAACTTTTCCAAGATTTTCAGAAAGGCTTCTCCATTTTTCAAGTGTTTTGTTTAATGCATCAATTCTTTCCCTTGTTTTTTCTGGGGAAAGTTGGATTCCGCGTTTTTCAATTCCTATCTTGAAAGGGAAGCTTGCTCTCGTCTCTGCGAAATTTATCTCTGGCTCAACAGAGACTTTTGCAAGTTGCTTAAGATTTACCTTTGTGAGTGTGAAAGAATAACGGCTGCTTCCTAAATTATTAGGAACCCCCAGCACAAGAGTTTCTGTCCTTGTTCCTGTGAAGGTTGTAATTCCCTCTCTTCTTAGATTGGCCTCAATTCTTGCGGAATCTGAAGAAGAACCTTCAATTCCCTTGCTGACATCTACTAGTCTTATGGATTCTTGTTCATCGAGTATGATTATGTCATTTTTTGTAAGCTCCCATTTTTGTGGTAGCTCTCTTGTTTTTTGGGAATCTCTGACTTCTATTTCCGCGCCAAAGTTGTCAAAGTTTGGCTCATTTATTCCATCAAAGGAAATCCTCTTCACTCTGCCGTTGATGACAACATCCCTGACAGAGCTTTCTACGCTTGAAATTTTGGCTACATCATTACAGGCTGATTCCGGCTGTGGATTAGGATAGGATTTTTTAAATTCCTCGCATAATTTCTTTGTTGTCTCCAGCTGGTTTGTGGAAAAAGCCAGCTGTATCTGTCCTCTCAGGGCTTTTTCGCCAAGAGTTGTTGTTCCCTCAACCTTTATATTTGAATAGCTTTCCCTCAAATCATTGTAATCACTCGTTGCTTTGCCATAATAATCTCTGAAATCTGCCGAAATACTCGAGAAATCAGAATCAACAGCATCGGCATATCCGTTCAGAGAAACTTGCTTGCCGAATGAATCCTGTGGCTGGGGGCCGAAATTAATTGGTCCTGAAAAATCTGAGGCAGGATTGATGGTGGAAGACAATCTCAATGCACAAATGCCTTTTTTGACAGTTTCCGAAAGGCTGCTGCTTAAATCTGCTCCCCGTGGATATTTCTTCAGGAAGCATGCCATTGAAGACAGCTCTTCCTCTGTCAGGGTTAGTCTGTCTCCCGCAATGGAGACTGTGCGAACAAAGAGGCTGTTCTCATTCTTTGTATTGTCTGTCGTGCCCATGTAAGCAAGATAGACGGATTTTCCTGCTTGGTTGGAAGCATAAAGCCTGTCCCCGACGCGGACTTCATGTTCTGTGTTATCAAAAAACAGCTTCACTTTCGGGTTTATGCTCATACCAAAAGTGCTTCCCCTCTGATCTTCCTGGCAAGTCACAATTACCTTTTCAACAACTCCCTGCTTGTCTATCCTTGTTACAGTGCACTTGTTTTCCAAGAATCTTTCTCCCTGCTTGACTTCAATAATATCCTCATTCACTCTAAGCTTTGCGGTAGTGCTCGGATTTTCAATATCAAGAAGCTTGAGCTTCATTGTTCCGAGGCAGAAATTGAAACCAGGGAGTGGAATCTCTCTTGAGATTTCTCCTTTCTTGAGGAATACAGATGCTATTTCCCTTTTTGATCCTGTTTTCAAAGGACCATAATCTTCCCTGTCAGAGTAGACAGTGATTCCTGCTCCGTTCAAATCCACAGAGTTTGCCCTTAAGTACCCGCGGCCATCCCAGAATTCGTATCTCACAAAGTTCTCCTCCCATTCCTGATCATTCAGCACAGGAAGATAATATGTTGCCCTTCCAACTCCGAATGCATTCTGGATGTCATATCTTATTCTCGCTGTTAAATTTCCCTCGAAAAAATCCGGTATTGCCCTCTCATCAGGTTGCCTTTGGAGAATTATCACCGCATATCCAATGTTATTGAAAAGAGGCTGGATGACCTGTCCTTGGGGCAGAAAACTCGATCTTCCCAATGCAGCCCTTGCAGGAAAATAAGCTATTCCCTTGACTCCCTCTGAATGCGGACCCTCGAATGTAAAGAAAATGTTGTTCACAGCCTGAATGTCAATCAGAGGATTCAATTGTGTTGCAACAACAGGGCAGAAAACAGCAACATCCTGGTCTTCAAGCAAATCGCTTCTTATTACAGTAGGCTGGCATCCCAAAGGATCTATCTGGAGAAGGAAATCCTGTCCTGCCTCGCACATGGCTCTATCAAAAAGCGGAAACTGCAAATCCCCTGAAACAGGCGTGAACTGAGAGCCCTGTGCAAAAGAAGGAAATGCCCTCGTGTACTGAGAAGAGGCAAAAGAAATTAGTAAGACTGAAAATATTGCTAATAGGAAAAAACTCAACGCTAACTTCTTGTTCACTTTAATTCCAAATTCGTTGCTATTATTTTTTAACATTTTACCTGAATGCTATTATCAAGCCTTTGCTTTCAAACAACAGATAATTATCCTGAAGCTGGTCAATTGTATTTGGCACGGGAAGGCTTTCTGCATCTATTTCCATGGTGTCTGAATTTATCAGCTCTGATTCCAGGACAAAGTACTTCTGGGTGCCTCCGCCTGCAAGTGCATTTGAAACCAGCTGGCTTGGAACCTGTATGTCAAAGCATCTTTCCTCTGTCAAACCAAAGATTCCTAAAACTCCTGACCTTGGAACATCGAGACACTTATTTATTGTCGTTGCTCCTATATTCAGAGAGGAATTCCTGTAAATATGAACCTGGATTTCATACTGGCCTTCAGCCAGAGAAACAGTTCTCTGCTCTGGATAAACAACCGTACTTGCTGCATCATCTGAGGTAAAAGTTATTATGGCATTTGAATCGTAAGGCTTTCCGCCAACGTTAAGGACAATGTTTTTTTCATAGGCTTTCTGCAAAAATACAGTTATGCTTCCCTCTGAAACAGTGGAGAAAAGGTATCTTGCGTTTTTGTATCCCGCTGCCTGGGCATGGACATAACCATTAACGCACTGTGGGAACAAGTCTGTAAGTTCTCCTCCTTCGGTTTCACCTATATTGCATTTGTTTCCGAAGCATTCGTAGGAAATTTCTGCATCGACAGGATTTCCCTGTATGTCCTTTGTAATGATCTGGACTTCTGTATTTCTGTACAGACAAAGTTCTGGGTCTGCAGTTGAAACTGCGGTTGCATTAAGAGACTCACGGGGATTGTTTCCCTGTATAACAACTGCCATAGGATACTGGAAAATTTCCTCCCCGCTTTGAACCTGCACAAGAACAGGATATTTAATGCTGTAGACAAAGTGATATGGAACATAGCAGAATCCTATGACTCCTATCCCTGGCTGGTTTCCCACAGGGCTTGCAATTAAAACACTTGTTTCAGCAGGAGCAACCTCAAAGCTGTTAGGCCAATTTCTTGAATTCAAAAATCTTACTTCTTCATCAACGGGCAAATCTAAATTGAAATATTCATCTCTTGCGGTGTTAATTGCGAATGTGTTCGCCTCGACTGCTTCTTGGATATCATCAAAAATATCATCGGCATTCCATATGAGGGGGCTGCAGGTTACTTCAACGCCATCGACAGGAGCATACAGCCTTAAAGTATCAACGGCATAATTTTCAAGGAAAAGAGTTTCCTGCTCTTCATCATAAACTGTTTTTGCGGAATCATAAAGCTTTCCCAGTTGCGAGTTAACAGAAACTTTATGGTTTCTTACGAGGGCTGTGTCATTTTCCTTTTCAAGGGAAAGGGTCATGCTTAAACTTACGTCAACTTCGTTGTCTTTTATGTTCACGTCTGCCTCTGGTTCCTGCATGTTTATCAAAAATCCCTCGTCATAATAGCTTCTTAGATTGCAGCCGCGGATTCTTGCTTCCACAAAGTCCGCAAGCTGGTTTTCCATGTCGCCCCTTGATGGAACCTGCTCTTTCTGTATGTTGTTCCCGGAAACATAATACCAGTATGGTATAGAATTGCCAAGAAAATTCAGCTGAGATGAAAATGGCATGTATGTCGAGCCTGGCTCAAATTCGGGAGCGGAAATGTAACCGCCCTGGCTTTCAAGAACACTTATTCCAGCCAAAGTGTCTTCCTCCAGGCATGTCAAAAAACTCGTGTATGCGGGCTGAATGCTTGGTGGAATCCCCTGAACAGAAATAATCCCACTTAAAAAAAGATACCCAAAAACCAGGGCAACAATAACAATCGCAATTATTATGAAAATAGTTAGCTGTCCTCTGGTTTGGCCAAGCATGGACGAACCCCCTCTTTTAAAACCCATAAATGAAAGATGGGAATTACGTATATAAATTTTATTAAGGTATAAAGAAAATCACTGATATCTGTATCTGCTCATGCTCTTCAGCCTAAAGTGATTTATTGCTCCAAATATAATAAGGATTCCTCCTACAAGAACTATCCATTTGTTGTAAGGATCCACGGCAGCAGGAACCAGATAAAAATTAAGGGCAAAATTGATAAAATAAGCTGCAAAAATAAGATTTATTATAAGAAAGAATAAGCCACCGCCGCTTCTTCCATATCTGTCCATGGTTTTATTTTAGCAAGCATCATATTTAAATCTTGCGAGAAAAACAAAGATTATCTTGGGGTTTTGAAGAAAAATCTTAATATTAAAATTTATTCGAGGTGGGTAGAACATTGAAGATAATAGAAATTTCCATAAAATACTGAATCCCCTTCTAAGAAGGTTCCTATTGCAGTATAAGTTTCTGAGCCATCATACTTATACTGTCTTTGAACTCCCCAAACACAAGAGTTAGGGTCAATCAAAACATAATAATTATTCTTATCTTTAAGTCTATAAGCTTTCCCTTCTGCTGAAGCATAAGTTATTGAGCCTTTTAAAGTCACATTTTGTCCGATGTAATTCTGTGGATTGAGACTTAAATCTTTTATTGAAGGAGAGCTTTGTATATTCTGATTGAGTTTAAAATTGTCTGGATTACTGTAAGCCCAGATGCCAAAAGCAAAAATAATTATTAAAGCTATCCAAATCCACAATTTAGATTTTCTTTGCATAAGATTTAAAACAATTTAAGGTTAAAAAGGTTATTATTAATATCAAAATGGTCTTATTACAATAAAGTCTTTTCCTTTCTCTTTTTTTCTTAGTTTTTGAAGGCGAGATAATTGAGACTTCCCCGTCTTAACTTCAACATAAAGCTTTCTTCCAGTTTCTTCCATCAAATCATTCGTTTCAAGAACAATAAAATCTTGTCCTTTTGGAACCCTTTTAACAATAAATCCTTTTGCAATATAGTCTCCAAAAACAAGCTGTTCTCCCAAGCCACCATCAGATTTATTTAAAACTAATCTAAGTCTTTTTTTGTTCTTTTTTAATGCATTGACTATTTCTTTATCAAAACTGTTCATTAGAATAAAAGTAAAATTTAGTATTTAAAGTTTTATTCGGAGATGAAGAAAAATGAGAAAAAGCCCTATAATATTTGTTAATTTTGAAACATCATATTTAAATATTTTCATGGGTTTCTTTTTTAACGGCCTTGTAGTCTAATGGTAGAACATGTCCTTGACGTGGACAAAGTCCCGGTCCGATTCCGGGCAGGGCCATTCTCTTATATTGTACTGAATAACAATTAATATAAATGATAAAAAATCATTTTTAAAATGGTTGTATATGAAGCGATTTTTGCCGTAAAAGGAGAAAAATTAAGCCATATAGAAGGAAACAAAAGAATAACTACTCCAGCTTACAGTATTGCAAGAAGACAATTTAATGTAAAAAATGAATCAGAAGCAAGAGAAAAGTGCAGAGAAGAAAAACAAAGCATAGAAGACTGTTTTACAGATGTCAGAACCCTCTCATTATCTACAGTTGTTGGACTTACTCCTCCAAAATATAATCCTTGGTAATTTTTTTTGACAACCTTTAAAAACCAAAAAACCCGTTGATTTCTATCGAACATGAAAATTCCTAAGACAGTTAACAGGTATTGCCCTTACTGCAATGAAAAAACCAGGCAGAAAATAAAAATAGTCGGAACAGGGGGGAAAAGGGGAACCCTTACCAGGGGAAGCATCGCAAGAGCAAGAGCCAGAGGACGTGGAAGGGGAATAGGCAACAAGGGAAAATGGGGCTCTAAGCCGGCTGTTTCAAAATTCAAGAGAAAATCCAAAACAACAAAAAAAACAAACATAATGTACATCTGTGAAAAATGCGGAAAAGCCAGATACAGGCAGGGAAGAAGAAATAAAAGAGCAGGGAAAGTGATACAGGAATAAAAATGGAAGTAATAAAAAATTATCAACTAAATGAAAGAGATTACACTCAATTACAGATGATGGTCTTTGCAACTTATCCAATTGACAGAATGAATGAAAATGGTTTTGACCTAGTCAGAGAGAATGGACATGTCCTTCTTGTTCATCCAGAAAAAAGAGTAACTTTAATCGGTTTTGATAGATCAGGAGCAAAAAAATTGTTGGAAGAATTGATAGAAAGAACAGGATTAGATGTAGATAAATTACAGATAAGAACTTAATACAAAAAATGGCAGAGGCAAAAAGAAAACAGAAATTTTTTGATGTGGAAATGCCGATATTAAAGAAAGAGACGCAGCTGTATGCGTATGACATCGGCGAGCTGAATGGAAGAACTATAAAATACGACTTAACCAGATTTCTCAGAGGTAAGAACGTTCTCCTCAGCATGGATGTGAAAGTAGAGGGAAACAAGGCTTCTGCTTATCCGAAAGAGTTTGTAATTTTGCCTTACTTTACAAGAAGAATGATAAGAAAGGGAACAAATTATGTGGAAGATTCTTTTTCCGCAGACACCAAAGATTCCAGAGTAATTGTAAAGCCATTCCTCATAACCAGAAAAAAGGTTTCCCGTTCTGTGAGAAAAGCGCTCAGGGAAAAAGCCAAGGAAGAGATTAAAAATTATTTAAAAAATAAGGATACAAAAACCATCTTCGAAGAGTTGATTCAGAATAAGATGCAAAGGCCTTTGAGCCTGAAACTGAAAAAGATCTATCCCCTCTCTTTATGCGAGATAAGAGTTTTCAAGGTTGAAAAAGATATTTCTCAAAACAAATAAGTTTTTTAAGTTTAATAACAAAACCCTTTTAAATTAACCATTTCTTTTAGCTACACCTGCCTGTGTAGCTCAGTGGTAGAGCGGCGCACTTGTAATGCGTAGGTCAGGGGTTCAACTCCCCTCACAGGCTTTGGAACACAATGAGAGAGAATGTAAGAAGAAATTTTTTAAGTTCTCTTTCTGAAATAAGAACTAGCAAAATGTCCTGCATTGAAAAAAGCTCCCCTTAAACAAAAAGAGACTGCGGCTTTGCCTGTTCTTTGTGAGTATATTATCCTGCCCAAGCTCTGCGCTGTGTCAAAAGCGGCATAGCCTTGGAGAAGGTTTTTGACTGTAGTTCCGGAAAAATCAGCAATCCAAGAGATAAAATAATACTTTGTATTCTCAACAATATCCAAATCTGGAATAAGCCCTGCCCCTTCCCCTCCGAGATATTTGAGCGCGGAAAGTCCAAGTCCGAAATACACTGCATTGCGGATAGTTAAGTCTCTTTCTTTCCAGTTTAAGATAGGGGACGTTTCTTCCGCAAAAGCTCTTTGATATTCCGGCAAAAGCATGCCCCAGTAACCAACTGCCGCAAAAACTTTCCAGGCTTTTTCGACTCTGCTTTTGAATGAGCCATTTTTTGGATCATTTAACTCCTTGACAGTTTCCTCAAGCTTGCTTTGTTTGTCAATTTCCATGTAGAATTATCTAAAAATTTAATCACTTCTCCACAATATCTGCCTTGCCGTCATCGATGAGTATCTT
Organism: Candidatus Nanoarchaeia archaeon; assembly: GCA_035282925.1. Lineage (GTDB taxonomy): Archaea > Nanobdellota > Nanobdellia > Pacearchaeales > GW2011-AR1 > ASMP01. The sequence continues at coordinate 4,959 of DATEUW010000005.1, read as the reverse complement.
CGCTATGTCTTTTGATATGTTCGCAATCTGGCCTTTTTCAAATGGTCCGAGCTTTCCCCCTTCCAAATCCATGAATTCCTCCACGTCTGTCCTGAATATTATTAGTTCATTTTTGCCCTCGAGCTGTTTTTTGCCGTTAAGAATCTCCTGAACTTTCTTGTCCGTATAGTCTATGGATTTCATCATTTCCTCGAACAATCCGCGTTCAAAATTCAGCATGTTTTCAAAGTCCTGCTTCGAAATCCCGGTTTCCGCAGCTATCAGAACAAGGGCGAGGATTTTTTTTCTTCTTCTGAGCATCAGCTCGTTAAAAAGGGTTACGGCATTTTCCAGCTGTTTTTTGGTTTTTGCTATGGCATCTGAAAAAACATCGTCATCTTTTGAAGCCAGCTGTTTTTTGTCTTTTAGATATTCCGCGATTTCTTCCACGAAATTCTTCCCGAGTGATTGCAACTGCTCAGAGTATCTCTCTTTCCTTGCAGCCTCATAAATGTCATTATAAGTTATCATTTTCTAAAAAGATATATGCCATTTTTAATGATTGTTATGATATAATTATATTCTTAATTGTGATTTATGATTATTAAAAAGAACTGGTGATAATTAAAACTTATTATCGGGATTTTAAATCAGTTATAAGAGAGAATCACCTGTTAAATCCTAATTTCTCCAGCAGGTCCTTTCCCAAAATGCTCCCGAGCGCTCCCTTTCTTGCCTCTCTTTCACAGAATTTTGCTCCTTTTTTTTCTGGTGTTTCCGGATTTTCTACCGTCTTTTTTTTAAAGAAGCTCGGAATTCTTATTCTTCTTAAAAAACCGAATCTCGGGATAGATTGGTTGTAAAAAAGGATGGGAACAGGATCGGCGCTGTGTGCTTTCAGCCTGCACGGGGTTGAGTGATCTCCTGTAACAACCACTTTGATTTTATTCGGGGGAGCAAATGCTGCCAGAAATTTAAAAAAAGTCTGGTCTATGTATTCGAGCATTCTCTTTTTCTCAGATGGCTTATTATCATGCCCGGGAAGATCTGTCTCTTTTATGTGTATGTAGGCATAATCAAAATCTTTGTGGTTTTTTTTAATTGATTCCTCTGAAAAACTGCATGCCTTCTTCAGACCTTCCCATAAATTTGAGTAAGCATCAAGGTTTTTCAATTTCGGGTAGTCAAAGGAAAAATTTGTCATCCCTGATATTTTCACAAATCCTTTTTCCAAAGGCATGTAAGTCACAGCCATCCATCTCTTGTAAAATTTAAGTTTCGGGATTTCAATTCCTGCTCCCCTCATCAAGAGATAGTTTGCAGGCATCAATCCCTTTTTTCTTCTCTCATTGTTGACTGGATGTCTGTCAAGAACTTCATACGCCTTGTCCACAAACTCCTTCAGAATATTTGCAGTATATGTGGAATTTTCATCTTCATCGAGCGGCTTGAATGTCCCTATTTTTTCTGCAGCCGTAGTTTCTCCCTTTGAATATGTGTAATCGTTGCCCGTGATGTTGTCCGAGAAGCCTCCCCTCAAGACTAAAACAGCACGGTGCTGTACCGTGGATCTGAATTCAAAAACGCATGGAAGTTTTATTTTATTCAGTGCCTTGGATAAAATCTCTGCCTCTGCCGTTGTGAGCGTTCTTCCTGCTCTCCTGTCAATAATCTGCCCTGATTTCAAGGAGTCTATGGTTGCGAAATTAACCCTCAGCGCCAGATCACCGCGCATCATTTTCAATCCAGCGCCCCGGGCCTCCAGCTGCCCTCTCGAGCTGTTCACCAGTTCATTTCCGAAGATAGAAACGACTGCCTCGTCTGATTCAGGAACAAATCCCGGTCTTACAGGATGCATATCTCCCATCTGGCCCCGGTTCGCCAGGAAATCCAGATTCGGCATCTCTGCAGCTTCCAGCGGAGTTTTATCTCCGAGCTGTTTTAAGGGAAGGTCTCCCAAGCCATCCAAGATAACCAAGATTCCTTTCATTTGAAATCGTAAAATAAAAAGGTATCTTTGTTTATAAAAATTTATGTTCATAAATTTTTATGATACTTTTATCATGTGTACTCGGCTGTACTTATAGTTGCCATTAAAAATTATTCTATATTAAGAGTTATTCTAAATCAAATCTTAGTTAACATTATAAATGCCCATTTTCTATTAAAAATATGTTCAAGTTTTTGAAGGAAAAATTGTCAAGCTGGGCTAAAAAGCTCTCTGGTGCGGGAAAAAAAACAGAAGAAGTTAAGGAAGAAGCCCCGAAAAAGATAATTGCAAAACCGGAAAGAGAAGAAAAAGGATTTTTTGAGAGAATATCCGCAAGGCTGTCAAAGGTAAAGATATCTGAGAAAGAATTCGAAGTCTACGGGGAGGATTTAAGGATCCTTCTTCTGGAAAACAATGTTGCTTATGAAGTTGCGGAAAAAATAATCGCTGAATTGAAAAAAAGAATAATTGGAAAAGAGCTGTTAAAAAAGGAAATTGAAGAGGAAATCAGAGGGGGTTTGAGGGAGATCATCCTGGGGATTTTGATAGAGCCTTACGACATAATCGGGAAAATAAAAGAAAAGGCGGCTGAAAAACATGGCGAGCCTTATGTCCTTCTTTTTGTTGGGATAAATGGAACGGGAAAAACGACAACAATCGCGAAGATTGCATCCTTTTTGAAGGGGAAAAATATCTCCAGCGTGATTGCTGCCGCAGACACTTTCAGAGCGGCGAGCATAGAGCAGCTGAAAAATCACGGAAAACGCCTCGGTGTGAAGGTCATAAGCCAGCAATACGGGGCAGATCCTGCTGCTGTCGGATTTGATGCAATAAGCTATGCCAAAAAAAATCGCATCAATGTTGTTCTTATCGACACTGCCGGAAGGATGCACACTGCAAAAAACCTGATGAAGGAAATAGAAAAAATCTCCAAGGTCTGCAGGCCTGATTTGAAGCTTTTCATAGGGGAGAGCATAACTGGAAACGACTCTGTAGAGCAGGCGAAGAGTTTTGACTGGGCAATTGGCATAGATGGTATAATCCTCACAAAGGCCGATGTCGATGAAAGAGGCGGAACAGCGCTCTCTGTTGGTTACATAACAAAAAAACCGATTATTTTTCTTGGGACAGGCCAGGAATATGACAAGATAGAAGCCTTTAACAAAGAAAAATTCGTTAAGGACCTTGGGCTGTGATAATCAAATTTTCTTCCTGAAAATGTAGAATAGAATCATGCTAACAGGCAAAAGCATGAGGAAATGAAAAAGGAGAAACTCGAAGACAAAATCCCTGGAATAGCCTTCAAGAAAATACCTTACCTGTAATAAGATAGAGGTAACTGCCGATATTATTAATGCCTTCTGCCAGAAAACTTTTTTTCTAACAAAGTAATAGGCAACGAATGCGATTATCGTCCCAAAGATTATCTTATTTGTGAAATAATATCCTGGAACAGCATATTCCGGACTTAAAGTATGCACATAATAATCTATCGCTGTAAAGACAAGGATTGTTATAAAGATAATGAGGAACGCTAAAAAGAGCCCCCTATAATTTACTCTTCTCATGATACAGTGTAAGATAAGAAGTTTATAAACTTTAAACCAAAAACCCTATAAATCATCCGTATTTCTCTAAAACATGCTGGAAAAACTTGGTGAGATTCTGCGAAAAGCCACAGACAAGATAGCAAATGCCATATTTCTTGACAAGAACCTCGTGGATTCTGTAATAAAAGATTTAGAGAGGGCGCTGATAGAGGCAGACGTGAACATTCTTCTCGTTAAAGAGCTCAGCGATAAAATCAGGAAAGCGGCTGTTGATGAAAGAATAAAGGGCCTGGAAAAGAAAGAACACATAATAAAGCTCCTTCACGACCAGCTGGCTGCAATTCTCGGGGAGTATAAGCCGTTAAAGATCGGGAAAGAGCAGAACAGGATAATGTTTCTTGGCTTATATGGCGCAGGAAAAACAACCACTGTGGCAAAGCTTGGAAATTATTATGCAAAAAGGGGTTCCAAAGTTGCGCTCGTCGGCCTTGACGTGCACAGGCCTGCAGCCCCTGAACAACTGAAGCAGCTCGGAGATAAAAATAAGATTAAAACTTTTATAAATGATGAAGAAAAAAACGCTGTTAAAATATGGAATTCTTTCTCTGATGAATTAAAAAAATATGACCTTGTTCTCATCGATACAGCTGGCCGCCACACATTGGACAAATCCCTCGTAGATGAAATAAAGTCTCTGAATAAAACCATTAATCCAACGGAAACAGTTTTGGTAATGCCTGCGGACATAGGCCAAGCGGCAAAAAAACAGGCTCAGGAATTTTCCAAGGCTTTGCAGATTTCAGGGGTCATAATAACGAGGATGGATTCCACTGCAAAGGGCGGCGGCGCCTTGACAGCATGCGCTGAAACAAAGGCGCCTGTATATTTCATAACAACCGGAGAAAAAATCAATGATATGGAAGAATTCAATCCGAAATCTTTCCTTTCAAGGCTTCTAGGGATGGGAGATCTGGAAACCCTGATGGAAAAGATAAGGTCAGTCACAGATGAAGGGAAACAGAAAGAGATTGCATCACAGATTTCAGAGGGCAAACTTTCCTTGGAGGATGTCATCGAGCAGGTAAAATCGATGGGCTCTTTAGGCGGTTTTGAAAAAATCAAATCCATGATTCCTGGCTTGGGTTCCGCGAAAATTCCGGAAAATCTTCTTGAGAGCCAGGAAGCAAAAATTTCAAAGTGGGAGCATATTATAAAGTCAATGACCAAAGAAGAAAAAGCCAATCCGGAATTGCTTGAAAAACAGACTTCAAGGATAACGAGGATTGCCCAAGGTGCAGGAGTTCATGGAAGCGATGTCCGTGCCCTTCTGAAACAATATAAAATGCTCAACGAAATGCTGAAATCAGGGGCGAGTGGCTTGGGAGACATGTCCCAAGGATTCAGCCAGAAACAGCTCCAAAAGCTTGCAAAAAAATTCGG
>DATEUW010000004.1:0-26432 GCA_035282925.1 Candidatus Nanoarchaeia archaeon | reverse complement strand
AGGTGGTATACACTCTAATGTGTATACACGCAAGATACACTATTTAAATATTTCGGTGATGAACAGATTTTTATTTTCACTGACAACTTTTAAAAACTATCAGGGGTTACATTTAAAATGGCCCCAAAAAAAGATGGTGATGTGAGTAATTTAAAAAAATTCTTCAAAAAATTCTGGTTTCTTCTCTGGAAAGACGACAGCTTCAAAGGCTGGATATTTTCCATAGTTTTTCTTTTCATCTTCATAAAGTTCATCTTCTTTCCAGGACTAAGCCTTGTAACAGGAACCTCTCTGCCTCTGGCAATAGTGGAATCCTGCAGCATGTATCACGAAGGAAATCTGCTCTCCAATTTTGATGCATGGTTCACCAGACATGAAGACAAATACTCTGAATTTTCAGTAAACATATCTGATTTCCAGGATTTCACTTTGAAAAATGGATTCAATAAGGGAGATATTCTCTTTATCATCAAAGCAAATCCTGAAAAGCTTGAAAAAGGGGATGTAATAATCTTTAATGCTAATCAGAGAAATCCGGTAATACACAGGATAGTTGACATAAGAGACACAGAGAACGGAAAGGTATTTTCCACAATCGGCGATAACAACAACGGACAGCTTGAATTTGAAGACAGGGTAACAGAAGAGATGTTGGCAGGAAAAGCTGTGGCAAGGATTGCACCCTATTTCGGATGGATAAAGCTGGTATTTTACGATTTTCAGAAACCTCTTGAAGAAAGAGGAGTTTGTGAAGAAAGATAGTAGAAATGTTATTAAAGGAACTTATTTAATAGATTGGTTAATAATTAATGTTGAAAGTAAAGGTTAAACTAAGATAGGTAAATAAAGACTAAAAATGGAATTTTGTCCAAGGTGCGGTGCGGTTCTGGTACAGAAAAGAAAGAACGACGGATGCGTCAGATGCAATTATTCCTCAAAATCAAAGAGCAAGATTAAGACTTCTGAAAAATTTGATAAAAAGAAAGAGGTCGCAATAGTAAAAGATAAGGATGTGGAAGTTTATCCAATAATAGAGCTGGAAAAAGCATGTGAGAAATGCGGGAACAAAAAGGCCTATTTCTGGACTCTGCAGACAAGGGCGACAGACGAGGCAGAGACAAAGTTCTTCAAGTGCACGAAGTGCAACAACACCTGGCGTGAATACAGATAGAATTCTGAAATGGCCCCGATGACCTCGAAACTAAAGTGTTATTTTTTCGTTAAATAATCCTAAAACAAGATAAATTCAATTGAATTTAACTGGCTTTCCCTTTTTCCAAAGTTCAAAGAAGTGTTGTCTCATTATACCTGCAAGATTCTCGTTTTCTATCCAAAGATTAATCAGTTTATCTGTGGTTACTCTTAATTGAACATACTTTTTATCAAATATACTGTAACCAGCACCCTTTATGGGATAATGTCTAATTTTAACCCCCAATTTAGCATATTTTTTTGCTAAAGGTTTTGATTCTTTATCAATAGTCCCCAAAAAGTAGAACTTTACTCCATGCTTAATTGCTTTTTTAACCGCTTTTACATTTTCTGGCTTAACTACCCATATATCAATGTAGCCTATAGACTCTTCTTTTAAGTCCTTTAAGGTATCCACTATTTTGTTTACCATTGCATCTACCCCTTCCATTATCCAAAATGTTTCTTCATAAGAGGTATTAGAACCAAGGTTTTCATATAATCTATCTAAGCTTTTATCAACAATATCGAGATTTTTCTTCTTTTCATTAACTATTTCTTTAAGAACTTGTTCTATATTTATTAGACTGTACTTTTTGGGTTTTGATGGAAGTAATTGTACAATCCCCTTCCTTTTAAAATTATCAAGGATTTCATAGACTTTATTTTTTGGGACATTTGAGTCTTTTTCAATTTCGCTTGCACCAGCAGTTTTTAATTTAGCTAAAGCTAACAAAATTTTTGATTCATAGAGATTAAATCCACACTCCATTAACGATTCTATTGGTTTCATATTTAGTACTGATAGTAGTCCTAAATCTTTATAAAACTTTCCCTTGGTCCTGAAATATGAAAAATAGATACGAAGGCCGTACAATTGCAGAAGAAGAAAGAATACCATCAATGAGGATAGCTGTGACCGGCGCATGTAACCTTAAATGCCAATATTGTCCAATTGATGGTGATAATTATGTTCTCCATGGAAGAAAATTCTTAACTGGAGAGGATTTCTCCCGTGTAGCTAAAAATGCCAACGAAGTAGGTATTAGACATTTTAGCATTACTGGAGGGGAACCTTTAGCAGTACCAAAGACAACATTTGAAGTTGCAGAAACAATTAGTGGATTTCCAAATTTGGGTTACCTTAGACTAAATACAAATGGTATTGCATTAAAACATTATGCAGATAGAATCCAAGAGATTGGATTTCATAAAATAAAAGTTAGTATTGACAGTTTGAGAATAGGAAAATATGAAAATCCCAGTCAAAAAAGTTCTTCTAAAATTAAAGTATCTGATGTATTAGAAGGAATTGATGAAATGATCAAAAGAGAAATACTTACAAGAATTAATATGGTTGTTGGGAGATATAATATCGAAGAGGTTCAAGAAATGATTGAATTCTGCGATGAAAGAAATCTTGAACTAAAATTATTTGACATTACATTTTATAGAGATGCTCTTTCTCGTAATAGTAATTTTTGGAATGAGAACTATGTTTCTCTTAATCCATTATGTGAAGAACTTGAAAAAAGGTTTGGCCCTCCCAGAATTGTTTATGCTGTGGGAGGATTCGGTAATCCCATGCCTATTTTCAAACCAGATTCTTCATCTCCTATTAGAGTTAGAACAAGTGAAAAAACTGCAAGATACAGAGAGGAATGTATAAAATGTTCAGATTATATGTGCCAAGACGGATTTTGTAATATTACACTCACTACGGATGGTAACTTAAAACCATGCAGACCAGAAGGACTGGATTTTGATTTAAAATTGATTAATGGAAATGGAGATTTACTTTCTGATAAAGATATAAAGACCAAATTAACTAAGGCAATAGAACTTTTTAGAGGAACCAAAAAGAAAGAAAGAAGTCTTGATGAGATGGTTAGATCATGGGGTTTAATCTAAAGTGCCAAATGGCCCCGATGGGATTTGAACCCACGACACCTAGATTAAGAGTCTAGTGCTCTACCAGGCTGAGCTACGGAGCCTTGGAAAAATTTAGAAGAAGAAGTTTAAAAATTCTTACATTCTATGCTTAAAAAACTCAATGGCACGGAATCTCTTCAAAACTTTCTTGTAATTCCCCTGTGCAAGGACCCTTGTTTTTGCTTCATTTAATAATCTGAAATTATAGCTGCCAACAGAGCCTTTTACCTTGTTCTTCCCAGGATATTTCTTCCAGCGTGTTTCTTTTTTTAGCTTGTATTGTAAGACCATACTTACCATAGGCCAGAGAATCTTATAAATTTTTCTGAAAAAAGGAAAATAAAGAGAAAAATACTAACAAGTAATAAAAAATAATGCTTTGGGGCGGTAGTTCAGAATTCTTTCTTACCTTATGAGCTTCTGAATGTTTTCTATAGCGTCTGCAACTTCTCTGCCTTTCTTGGTCAGTCTTATAATTTTTATCCGCCCTCTTTTTTCAAAATCAACCAAGCTCAAAGCCTCTAACGTCTGCAGAATCTTCACTGCATGGCTATAAGTGCAGTCCACTTCCTTAGCCAGAATACTGCCGTACCTCATCCTTGTGTTCTTTTTCAAAGAAACCAGCATCAAGGCCGGTTTTCTCCTAAAAAAGATGTCAAAATTGTCTTTCATCTTTGGACGTGTGTATTTTAAAGTATATATCCCATAAGTGATGTGCTTTTAAATCTTTCTAAAAACATATTTCGCAACGTTTATTAACGAAAATAGACAATCAAAAGCATGCCAAGAAAACAGAGAAAGACAAGGGCAGAGGCTTCTGCAGAGCAATTTTTTCCTGTAGAGCCTAAAGACATAAAATATGCAGTTGAAAAGCCATATAAACAGCCGGATTTAACTTCTCTGGTGAAAATTGAAAAGCAAGGGGAGGCTGCTGCTAAAAAAACACCAAAAAAGAGGCTTAGAAATGGCAAGATTAAAACAAAAGCAGCAAAAAAAGAATATGTCCCGCAGAAAGTTTCCCTGAAAAAAGACGGCTACGAATTAATCATTACCGAAAAACCGCAGGCAGCCTTAAAAATTTCTTCTGTTCTTGGTAAATCGGTTCAGAGAAACATTGGCTCTGTGCCTTATTATGAAGTTGACAGGAACGGAAAAAAAATTGTTGTTGCATGTGCTGTAGGGCATTTATTCAGTCTTGCACAAGTTTCTCAGAGATCGGGAATTCCTGTTTTTGACATAAAATGGGTCCCAAATTACATGGTAAGAAAAGGGGATTTCAGTAAAAAATATTACGATGTTCTTCTGGGACTGATAAAAAATGCAGGCTCTTTGACAGTTGCTACAGACTATGATATTGAGGGGGAGCTTATTGGTCTGAATGTCGTAAGATTTATCGGGAGCCAGAAAGATGCTTCCAGAATGAAATTTTCCACACTTACGGAAAAAGAACTGAATGATTCTTATGAGAAAAAGTCTGTAACCCTAGACTGGGGCCAGGCAATTGCCGGGGAAACAAGACATTATCTCGACTGGTTTTACGGGATAAATCTTTCAAGGGCCCTGATGAATGCTCTGAGGGCTATTGGAAAATTCAAGATAATGTCCATTGGCAGAGTTCAGGGCCCTGCCCTTAATCTCATAGTTAAAAAAGAAAAACAGATTTCTTCCTTCAAACCAAGGCCTTACTGGCAGGTTTTTATCACCCTGGAAAACCCGAAGATAGAACTGATATTTAACAGGGATATTTTCAAAAAAGAAGAACTTGGAAAATTTGAGGAACTCCGAGGAAAAATAGCTGAAGTCAGAACAGAAAAAAAACAGCAGGAGATTCCGCCAAACCCGCCATTCAGTCTTACAACGTTACAGACAGAATCATACAGACTTTTCGGAATTAATCCTGGAAAAACTCTTCAGATCGCCCAGAGCCTCTATCTCTCAGGGCTTATATCTTATCCGAGAACTTCCAGCCAGAAGCTTCCGCCATCCATAAATTACAGGGAAATTTTAAGAAAACTGGCAATGAAATACAAGGCTGAAAAATTCCTGACAAGGAGCAAGCCTGTGGAAGGAAAAAAGACAGACCCAGCGCATCCTTCCATATATCCAACAGGACAAGGCAGTAGTACATTAAGTGAGGATGAAAAAAAAATCTATGATTTGATTGTCAGAAGATTCCTATCCCTGTTCTGCGAAGATGCTGTTCTTGAGAACAAGACAATAACTGCGGATTGCAATAAATTAATTTTTAATGCGAGGGGCTCTGTAATATCTAATAAAGGTTGGTTAAGCATTTATCCTGTTAAAATTTCTGAATCAAATCTTCCAGATGTAAATGGGAAGATAAAAATATCTGATGTAAGGACTGTTGAAAAAGAAACACAGCCTCCACGCAGATACTCTCCGGCATCTATTGTTTCAGAGCTGGAAAAAAGAAACCTTGGAACAAAGGCAACAAGGGCAAATATTCTGGAAACTCTTTACGATCGGGGCTACATACAAGGCCAGAGCATAAGGGCAACTCCACTAGGAATTTCCCTGATAGAAACTCTGGAGAAGCACAGCCCGATAATAATCGATGAGGCCTTGACGAGAACCTTTGAGAAAGAGATGGGTGCAATTCAAACGGCGAAGAAGAACTTTATTGAAAAAGAGGAAAAAGTTATTGGGGAGGCTAAGGGGGCAATAACAAAAATCTCAGGGCAAATAAAGAAAGAAGAAGCAGAGATAGGCGAGGAATTATCAGAGGCGAATTCAAAACTATGGGAACAGCAGAGGGAGGAAGGCAAATTAAACATTTGTCCTTTGTGTAAAAAAGGAACGCTCGGCATTTTATATTCAAAAAAAACAAGGAGAAATTTTATCGCGTGTTCTGCATATCCAGAATGCAGAAATACCTACTCTCTTCCTCCAAATTCTCTCATAAAAAAGGCTGACAGGGTCTGCGAGAAGTGCGGCTTCCCCATGCTATTATCAATCAGAAAAGGAAAAAGACCATGGGTTTTCTGCTTCAACAGGGATTGCCCGACAAACAGGGAGAGGATCGAGGCTTACAGAAAGAAGCAGGAAGAGAAAAAAGAAAGTGGGATATAAAGATAAATTCAACAAGAACTTAAAAAATTTAGAATTAACAGACGGCGTTATAACCTTAAAACCCTTTAAGTTAAAAGATGCGGCATTGCATCTTGCAGGAGAAGATGAAGAACAGAAAAAATGGTTAAGTGGTGGAAAAAGCACTATTAAGTCTGTTGGAAACTGGATAAAGAAAAATAGTGGATATTGGAAAAGAAATGGTCCTGTTTATAATTTAGCTATTTGGGTAGGGAGTAATCTCATTGGGATGGTTGAAGCTAACACAGATGAAAACAAAATTGAAGGAATGAAAAAAGGTCAGGCAAATATCTCTTATGGAATATACCATAAGTATAGAGGGAGGGGATATGCGGCAAAAGCTGTTAGTTTATTTTTAAAAATCCTTAAGTTAAAAGGAATAACTCATGCTTTGATTAGAGTTAATCCAAAAAATACCAATTCTTTGAGAATTCCAATAAAGTGTAATTTTAGAGAAACAGGTGAAATCAAAACAAAAGACGGCAACTACTTAAGATTATTTATTAAAGATTTATAAAAACTCCAAAATCCAAATTTTTCAAAACCATTTCCCAAGCGTAGTTTGTGTCTTGATATTTTCAAGAATTTTGCTCTTCTTCAGGATTTTTGAGGGGTCGTATCCAAATTTAATCATACTGATTTTTCTCGCGCTCTCCAACATTTCCTTCATGTCTGAAAATTTAAGATTATTATTGCCCAATACTTTTTTAGTAGCCTCTCGGCATACCCATACTCCTAAAGATGCCCAATAAGTCGGTAATTCAATTCTTATAACTAAAATAGAAGCTTGCTTTTTCTCTTTTTCAAGATACTCAAGAATCGGGAGTCTTGCGGCATAATAGCCTCCTGCCGTGTTTGAGGCATAGTTTGTTCTTCCGTAAAAGTCCTCCATGTCTGTCGCTGCCTTGATTTCATTTCCAGGATTCCACGAACTTCCCGGAAGATACAACTCGAATAACTCATAAGAAAAAATGTTGGGAAATAGCATTACAAGATAGCAGTTTCCCATAAACTCCCCGAAAAACAATTCATGATTTTCAATCCATGGGTAGTTCCTTATTTTTTCAAGAAGCTTTTTCCCAATCATATCGTCTGTGGCTGTTATGCTCCATCGTGTAGGAACGAGTTTCCTGTCTTTTTTCAGGCCAAGAACTCCGACAGAGAGGACTTTGCTCAAGGTATATTCTGAAAAATTGTTATGATAGAGAAATTCCACAGCTTCTACCGCCTTTATCTCATCATTCATTACCTTGTCAAGCTTGGAATCAATTTTTACATTTCCTATAATTTTTGCTTTTTTCAGAGGAGCATTCATTCCCTGCGGAACAACAACCCTGTCTCTCTTGAATCCAGGACCGACCTTAGATTTAAGTTCAATCTCTAAATCTACTGGCCTTGAGGCAAGCGCAAGCTCCTGCGCCATCTCCACAAACTTCCTGTTGCTTGCTCTTGGATCAGTCACCCTGGATTGAAACCTGGAATTCAAAAGACTCTCCCTGAGGCTGACAACATCCCTAATACCGAAGTTATTTTTTGCCCAGAATTCCGCATCATCGTAAATCCATGCATCCTCGTCCCTTTCCAGCGGGCTCAGAATTCCTACATTCACCAGAGGATATTTTAACTTTGATCCAATAAAAACGCTCGGAGGACTGCTGGTAGAAAGTTCTGAAATTTTTCCAAGGTCCTTATACTTAAATCTGGTATCAGCTATCCTTTTTATTACTTCAAAACGAATGTCTTTGTCCCCTTTTTCCTCCATGAACTATGAAAGAAACAGATATTTAAAATCTTTGAGAACTACCCTTGAGTTATTTTATCTTCGCCTTCTTCTGGCAGCAGGGGGCATTTGCTCAGGCATGCAGACTCCTCTACATGACCAGGCATGCAATATCAAAAGAGCTGCTGCAATAACAGTCACCAACCAGCTGGCAGGGATTCCTAAAAGATTCGGCCATAAGTTAACGACCAGAATCACAACTCCAAGAATTGTTTCTGTCCACTTGCAATTGCAATGAAACATTTTATTTCAAAGAATATAGGAAAAAAGCCTTAATAAAAGTAACGTTATATCCAGCCTCTCTTGAAAATTCCTTTTTCCCTTATTTCAAAGTTCAGCTCCTTGTTTGGAAGGCTTCTGTGTTTCAGCAAGACGGCTTTTCTTTTCCCATTGTCACTCTTCAGCTCGATAATTGCCTTGCTCCAGTATTTCATCAAGTCCCCGCCGACCAGATTGACTCCTGGTTTGATTCCCTTTTTTCTTTCCTCTTCAGACAAGAACTCAGAATAAACCTGGTTGGTTATTATTACAGGAATCCTTTGTTTCTTGGAAATTTCAGACAAGAGTTTCATCTGCCAGGCAAGTTCCCTGTTGACTTTCCTGATTTCTTCATCATCTTTGGATTCTTTTGTCTTGACTGCTCCGAGTTCAAGCCTGTAATGCATAGCCATTCCATCTATTATGATGAGCCCTATATTTTCCCTCTTGACCTGCTCTGATAATTTAAGGAATAATTTTCTTTGCTCTTCAAAGCTCGTTGGTTCCAGGAGAAGGATATTTTTCAGGATTTCCTGATAACCTTCACCAACTACCTGTTTTACCCTGTCTACGCTGAATCCTCCTTCTGTATCTATGAAAATCACCTTTTTGCCTTTCTTTGCCTGGCTGCAGGCAGCAAGAATTACAAAGTTTGTTTTCCCGCTTGCAGGAGGCCCTGCAATCATCGTTATGATGCCTGCTTCATAACCTCCGTACAGCCATTTGTTCAGGTCAAAGCTTCCGGCAGAAACCCTCTCTGTTTTTTCATCTCCCTGCATATTCAGTAAGAGAAGAGAAGATTAATAAGAATTATTGTGATTACTTCAGCTTCTTGAAATCAGCCTCGATTTTGTCGAGGTCTTTCGTTACAGAAGCAACCGCATCGCTTATGGCTTTTTTTGCAGTTTTGCCTTTTGTGGTAACCTTTAAGATAGGTTTCTCAGAGGGGTGCTCTCTTTTCCAGGCAGCAAAACTCACCGAAGGATCTTTATTTAAATAAACCCTCAGAATCTCAACGAGAGTCATGCTCCCAAGCCTGACCTCAATTTCGTCTTTTGAACTTTTCAGAATCTCCAGTTTAATACTTTCCATGATAAGAAATCAGAAATTTGATTTATAAAGCCTTTGGTTATTTATCATTTTCTGCTTCCTTTTCTTCATCTTCCCACATCTCTGCCTCCCTCTCTAAATCGGCTACGCTTAGACGATTTTCCTCCCTCTCTCTTCTCATTCTCTGCAGATCAGCTATTGTTAAAGAATCAAGGTTCTGCTTGTCGAAGAAGCCGAGAGTTTTCTGTGAATGCTCGGGAATTTTTTGTGGTTGTGAAAAGGCTTGCTGATTTCTTTCCTTTAACTCGGCTACGCTTAGACGAGTTTTTTCCTTTAGCTCAATAATATTTGAATTAGTTTGATTCTTGTTTAATCCGGAACTTCTGTAAAGATTTCTCTCCTTACTTTGGCCAAGCCTGGACGAAGTTCTCTCCTTTATCAGTTTTACCCTGAGAAATCTTTCAAGCTTGTCCATGAGATCATAGCCCTCTGGAACTATGCCCTGTTCTGCCATTTTTATCGCTGCTTCTGTCTCTTTGATTGCCTCTGCGAGTTGTTTTTGCGTGAAGCCCTTTACCCTTCTTACCCTCATGATTATCCAGTGAAATTTATCGATGAGATCTGGCCTAGATTTCAAGCTCAAATCCTGCCTTCTCATCTTTTCCCCATAGTTTCTGTCAATTATTTTTCTCAGGCTTTCTTCCTCTTTTTTCAGTTCAGGTCTCTCCTGCTGCCCCACATGTTTTACCCCCGAAAGTCTCGAAAGCCTCTCATAAACGCTGCCTTTTTTAGGCTCTTCAAAAACCCTTTTATCCGGCTTTTTGAGTATTGGAAATCCTTCTTCAAGGGCGCATTTTCCGCATGCAAGAATCACGCCTTTCGGAGAGATAACCTCAGATACGCTCCTCATCTTGCCGGATATCCCGCAGACAGAACATTCCATCAAAAAGCAAGCTACGAGCTGTTTTTTAATATTTCTGTATAAAAATATACAATTATCTAAGATGCCTTTCTATTTCCTGTATATTAGCAGGAAGCTCTATTTTAGCCTTCTCGTTAATTACAGCCACAGGCGGGTCTGTTATATTATAATTCTTCTCTAATTTATCCACGAGGTCGCTGTCGAGATCTATATCAAAAGAGTATATTATAAGATTATCATTTCTCGAAGAAACTACCCCGAGAATCCTTCCTGCTTCCTCGCTGTCTTCAATTTCAGAGGCATTGTTGGAATAAAAGAAGAGGATAGTGTCTATTTTATTCCCGCATTTCTCGTTATAGGTTTTAACAAATTCAAAATGCTCCAACTCAATGAGGGAATAAAACTGCTTCCGGAGCAAAACATCCTCGTCCTGCTTTCCGAATTTCCTTTCAAGATCATCTATAATCCTGCCCTGAAAACCAAGGTCCTGGGACACTTTTTCAAAAGATTCGGTGCCGCATATATCTTCCTTAAAGAAAGAATAATCCAGCTTGTCTTTGAAGATGTCATACCCCACGCCAACCTGAAGATTGGAAACACGCTGGAATTCAAAATAAGACACAGAGTAGCTGATTGCAAAAACCAGCAGAAAAACAAGGGTCCCTATTATCAAAGAAATCAGGTACCTGTTTTTGCTCTCAAATTTTCTCTGTTCCATTTTGCTCCATTATTCATGAAAATTGCTTTGAAACTTATATATATTTCTAATTTTCTTGTTATCTCCACTTGACTGTTTTCGAGAATACTGTGTAAAATATAGAGACCACCCACCAGAACCCGAAAAGAAATGCAAAAAGCAGATAATACAAAAATAAATTGACAATTAAGCCTGAAAGCCTGCCTATTTTTCTGGAGGCATAATGCATGTAAAATCCAAGGACAGTCATGAAGAGTATTATGAAAAGCACAACCGGCTTGCTGAAAAACAAAAACAAGGCTCTCTCTATCAAATAAAAATTGATATTGAACAAGCTCGAGAAATCAAAATTGACGCTTTGGTAAAAGAGAAGATTGTCCCTTAATTCAAAAATTGTTTTGAAGAAAAGGTAAAGCACAACGAAAACAGAAAAAAAGATGCTTACAAGCGCTATTGGAATAACAAAAGTCCCAAGGTCCCCGTATTTTTTTCCCATGATTTTCCTGTAATTCCAAAGGTTTATGAGCAATCCGAAATACCACCTTCTTCTCTGCACCATAAGCTCCCCAAATTTTCTCGGAGCAATAGTGTATGCGGGAGCCTCTGGGCAATTTTCAGTATTATATCCCTTATATTGAATCCTTAGGGCCATCTCAAGGTCTTCTGTCACGTTTCCTTCATCAAATCCACCATGTTTACCAAAGAAAGATTTCCTGTATGCAGAAAAAGCTCCGGGAGTGATGTAAATTGATTTTAAGGATGCAAAGGCTTTTCTAAGGAAAAGGCTAAGGAGATACTCTATGTACTGCACCCTCTGCAGAATACTTTTCGGTTTGTCTATGATGATTGCAGGGCTTACACACATGACATTTTTACCCTTAAAAAAACAGACCATATTCTTCATGCTCTTGGGATCAACGGTTGTGTCCGCATCCATCGTGAATATTATTTTTCCCTTTGCCTTTTTTATTCCAAGATTCAGAGCAGAACCCTTTCCACCATTTTCTTTATGAAAGACTCTTATTTTTTCACTCATGAATCTTCTCGCAATTTCCAATGTTTTGTCCGTGCTTCCGTCATCCACGATTATTATCTCAAAATCAGGATAATTTGACTTCAAGACCGATTTTATCGTCTTTGCTATAGTATCTTCTTCATTATATGCCGGGATGATTACGGTAACCTGCGGGAGCTCTTCATCTGTGTAGAGAGGCCTTTCTTTTTTGGAATAGGAGATAAAACTCAAGATATAGAAAGTTGTAGCAACAAGTCCAATATAGATAGACAGGTAAATTATTGCAGTTATTAGCTCCATTATTTTCCCCCGTCTTTCTTGTCTGGTTCTGGAACCCCGAAATAATCATAAAATTCATCAGACAATGCCAGCTCATGCGTATGCCCTTGCCTCTTTTTCTTTACAAGGCCCAATTCCGAAAATTTCTTTATATGGTCATATGCTTTGTTTCCTCGAATCTTCACTATGACAGATTGCTTTATCGGATGTTTGAAGGCGATGATTGCAAGGGTTTCCTGCTCTGCCTTGGTGAATTCGGAAGAGCCTCCTGCAAGCTTTGTCGTTAAATGAGAAAATTCCGGACCAACATCCATTTTCCACATTCCATTCTTTTCAATAATCCTAAGCGCGGATTCTCTCTCATTGTAAGATTCCCTGAGCTTTTCCAGCAATTCTTTTATAATTATAGGGTTCATATCAGAAAGAGAGATAAGGGCTTTCATGTCAAGAAATTTTCCCGATACAAACAGGATGGATTCTATCAGCCGCATGGATTCTCTTTCTTTTGCCTCGTCAATTTGTTCCTGATTACGCGAATCTTGTTCATGGAAATCTTCTGCCTTTCCGGAAATTGGTTCTCTTTTGTCTGCTTCCATCATTAAAAGAAATCCAGGGAAGTTTTAAATTTATTCCTTTAATTTGTTCGCCCTTTTCATCAGAAAGACAAGGAGGAAATTCGTCAAAAATATCATTAAAAAAACAGAGAAAAACCACAAAATCTGATAATAGGGGCTTTCCAGGGAGATGAAGCTTATGCAGGATTCAAACACGCAGTTGACGTTCATTTCCCTTTGTGAGAGGAAAAAGCTTATGAGAAAGATGATGGCTATCTCAAGGAAGCTGATTTTCCATAAATCTTTCCTGGAGATTCCAAGGAGATAGATAAATGCTATCGCGACAGGAATGATATAGATGTGCTCCAGGGTTATGTAATTTCCCAAGGAATTCATGAATCCTATGATAAAAAAGTAATCTGTGATTCCCCATAGGCTGTTTCCCGTTATCAGCTGATAAAAGAAATCACTATTCCAGAAAATTAAAGGTATGGCAATTATGTTCACCTGAATCATTATCAGGTCAGATTTTTTAGTAAGAATTCCGATGCCAATAAGAAAAATTGCAAAATAGGAAAACCACAGAGGAATAGCACTTTCCAAATTGAGAAAGGCATTGATGAAAGCAAGGATTCCTAAGATTATGAAGAAAATTCCAAAAAGCCTGTAAATTAAATCGCTTTTCTTTGGCATAATCAAAAGAAATCCAGGGAAGTTTTTAAATTTGTTATCCAGTCTTAAACCTTAAAATAGAGCCAACTCCGCCCATATTAAAAAACTGCTCCCCTTCAGGTGTTTCTGTTGAAATAATCTTTATTTCTGAGCCCATGTTTTCCGCCATTTTTGAAAGTTCTTTTATAGTGGATTTTGAAAGATTGGAGCTGAGATAAAGAACAGCGACAGCGCCCATTTCCAGGGCTTTCCTGCTTTCTTTTTCCCCAAGCGCTGCTTTTTCAGGATCTTCCCCCAGAACTGTGAAGAAAGCTTCAACGTCTTTTTTTTCCAGAAGCCTTTCGTGGTCTGCCAAAATGTTCTTCGCCCTTTCCACCAGCTCCCTGAGGCCTGACTCAGAAGAGTCTCCCATGTCTATTTTTCCCATTACCTTCTGCTGAAGCTGATTTGTGAGATATTCACCCTCGAGGAATTCATCTTTTGTTGGTATTGGTCCGCCAATGAGAATTCCCTTAAGTTTAGGCATGCCAAGGAAAATTTTTTTCATGTTTTCTGCAATTCTCTTATAGAATTCTTTTGTCAGGCCTTCTGTTATCCTGTGGAACCTCTGGCTGCTCTGCCCTCCTGCCCTTATTTTGCTTGGGATTCCAGAAGTCATTTTATGGAGGGCATCTATTCTCTTTCCCTCGAGCAATCCTATGGTTGCTTCTTTTCTGTCCATGACCAAAAGCCCAAAGACCTCTGTCACTTCCAGCATTTCTTTCAGAGGATCAAGAATAAATTCCTTGTCACAGCGATACATTCTTGTTTTTAATGGACTCGGAGGCTCAATGCCCCAGAGTTTCAAATCTTCCTGGCCTTCAACCCTGCTGACGTTTCCGGAAAAAATCGCAAGGCCGTTTTCCGGGGTTTTTTTGTATTCCTTGAGATGTCTTGTTATTTTATCGAGTGCATTGCCGACATTTTTCCTTGTTGATGCAGACTTGATGTTTTTTGCAGTGGATTTCTCCGCCTCCAGCTGATCTGAAACAGTGTAGATGTTCTGTCCGGCAGGGATATAGACACTTATCAGCTCTGTAGCCCTGGTTTTGTACTGCCCCAGTTGCTCAACCAAATCACGAAGTTCTTGTTTTGTTATGGGCATGTTAAATAAACAAAAACCATGTTTATAAAATTAAGGAGGAAATATTAGCCAACAACAACCTGCAGATTGTCTTTCACTCTGCTGCTCGATGGCCAGTAAGAAGTTATAGTACAGGTACTCGCTGCAGTAAATTCAACTGTTATCGAGCCTCCAGGGCTTACTTTCCCTGTATCTAAGCCACAACCTTTAAACTGCAATCCACCATAATAGACATTTGTCGTTCTCACCTTGAATGTTATTTTCACCGCAGCATCTGAAGCACCAATTGGTGCAGAAATCGAATCTATATCTGCGCCGTTCATATAGAAACCCCGATCATCGGCTTCTATAACATATTCTGTCACAGACTGCATCTCGGTCGGTGGCTCTTCCTGGAAAGTTTGATTAGGGCAAGGTGCAAATTCGCAGGATGGAGGAACTCTACCAACCACTGTTCCGTCTGGGCAGCTTTTACCATCTTCAGAGCAAGCAATTTCATCTGTTCCGTTGGAGCCAAACTGCGTGAAAATAACTACTGCACCGACTAGAGCAAGAAAAACAACAATCCCTATTATAATTGCTTTCGATGCCATTTTAAATTATATAGTCTCAGGGTTTAAATTATTTTCTATAAGAATTCAACCTTAAAATCGCCTGTTTTTATTTCTTTTGCATTTGTAACACGTTTAAGGTCTTCTAGCATTCCAGAAAATCTTTCCGGATTGGGAATCTTAAGAAAATGGGTTTTTCCGTAATATCCTTTCCCTAAAGTTAATATTATCTCAGAATTCATCGGCTTCTTAGCCGTTGATTTTTCTTGTCTTACCTTATATATTACCTTAAGAAACATTGGCCAAATGTGTGAAACTAGATTAGCATCAGCACCAGGTATCGTCCACTTACTCAAATGAATGCTCTTTTCATTTTCATTTTTTCTAAAGTGTTTCTGATAAATATATTCTGTAATAAAAGGTATTATTGGCGCAATAAGTTTCAGAATTGTTAAAAGAGATATATAAAGTGTATAAAATGCAGATTCTTTTTCTTCTTTATTTCCATTGTAAACACGCCATTTAACAATCTCCAGATAATTATCGCAGAAATCGCGCCAGAAGAATTTCTCTACTCTT
Source organism: Candidatus Nanoarchaeia archaeon (assembly GCA_035282925.1). Taxonomy (GTDB): domain Archaea; phylum Nanobdellota; class Nanobdellia; order Pacearchaeales; family GW2011-AR1; genus ASMP01. The sequence goes on along the minus strand of DATEUW010000004.1, from coordinate 10,721 downwards.
AATTTGACAGCTGAATAATTATATTCTGCAAAGGAATCTGTAGCATCCTTTATCAAGTGGTCAAGTTCTTTTAAGAAAATTTTATCTGTTTCCAATAATTTCTTCGGTTTCTTTGGCTTGTAATTCTTCAAGTTCATAAAAACAAAATTAGAGGCATTCCATAGTTTTGTCATGAATCTCTTTCCTGCCAAGACATCCTTCTCTTGATATTCCAAATCCTCGCCAAGCTTGGAACCTGCTGCCCAGAATCTCAAAGCATCTGCGCCGTATTCGGATATGATCTCTCTAGGATTTACTGCTATCCCTTTGGATTTGGACATTTTTTCTTTTCCCAAGGTAGCAAATCCAGAAATCATTATGTTGCTCCAAGGCAGTTTTTTCTCATGATAGAGGGATTTAACAATCGTGTAAAAAGCCCATGTCCTTATTATATCGTGGGCCTGGGGCCTTAAAGAAAAAGGTATCTTGATTTTATTACCAACCAAAGATGATGCTATCTGCGGAGTAAGAGAAGAGGTTGCCCAGGTATCAAGAACCTTGGATTCTCCAATTGCTTCTTCACCGCATTTTCTGCATTTCTTTTTTACATGTGTAGGATCAACTGGAAGTTCTTTTTCCTCTGCAAGTATAATTTCCCCGCATCCTGCGCATTTCCAAATTGGTATAGGAACTCCAAAATACCTGTCTCTGGAAATTATCCAGTCCCATTCAAGACCATTGACCCAGTTCTGATATCTCTTGAACATGTGCTTTGGGAACCAAGCCACCTTTTTTCCCTGAGCAATCAGCTCTTTTTTTTTGTCAAGAATTTTCACGAACCACTGCTCTGTGGGAAGGAACTCTATCTCTGTTCCGCATTTGTCATGAACATTAACAGCATGGACTATTTGGTCTTGTTTTATAATCAGGCCTGCATTTTTCAGGTCTTCCAAGATTTTTCTCCTCGCTTCTTTTATTTTAAGTCCATTGTATCTTCCGCTCATCAATTTCCCCTGTTTATCAAAAATAATCCTTGGCTTCAATTTATACCTTACAACTGCATCAACATCGTATTTGTCCCCGTAAGAGCAGACCATCATAGCGCCTGTTCCTTTTTCAGGATCTGCAGATTTGTCAGGTATAATCGGGACTTCAAAGTTAAAAAGTGGAACCCTAGCGATTTTTCCTTTCAGATGCCTGTACCTGCTATCCTTAGGATTAATAAAAATTGCGACACAGGCAGCCAAAAGTTCAGGCCTTGTTGTTGCTATAGGCAAATCGTGGTTGCCTGAATGGAACTTAATGATGGAAAAAGTGCTGGGAATTTCCCTGTCTTCCAGTTCTGCCTGAGCTATTGCTGTCTGACATTCAGGGCACCAGATTGTCGGAAATTCCTTCCTATAAATTCTTCCCAGTTTAAACAAATCCAGGAAAGATTTCTGTGAGATTTTTCTTGAATTTTTATCAATTGTTGAGTAATAAATACCGTAATCTGCGCTTATTCCGAGATTTTTCCATTGCTGGACAAAATCAGGCGTGATTCTTTTCAATGTTTTCAGACAGAGTTCTATGAATTCTGATCTCGGCATTTCTTTGCTCTTAACGTTATTCAGTTTTTCCACGAGCCGCTCTGTCGGAAGCCCGTTATCATCTGTTCCGAAGGGATAAAAAACCTGGCCCTTTCCAGCAATGAACATTCTCCTAAAACGAGCAATAAAATCCTGCTGAGAATAAGAGAATGCGTGTCCTGCATGCATGTCTCCTGAAAGAGTCGGCGGCGGGGTATCTATGCTGTATATCTTGCCCTTCTTTTTGGCGTCAAACCTGTAAATTTTCTCCTTTTCCCACAGCTCTCTCATCCTTTTTTCGTTTTTTTGGGCGTCGTAAGGTTCCATAAATACTCCTAATATAACAACTTTTAAAAACTATTTGAATTTATCTAGGTAATGGATGCTGGAAGTGTGAGAAACCCGCTGGAGGTTTTCAATGGCAGATAATAAGATACACATGCCTGCCGGGTTCGGCGGCCTGATGAGATTTGAGGAAGAATACGAATCAAAAATCATGCTGAAACCAATGCATGTCATAGCTTTTGTCATATTAATCCTGGCTTTCAGAATCTTTTTGGGAGCTTTCTTTTAGCAGAATTATATCATAGATTACCAACAATTATATTAATTCTGCCGCCCTTTCTTGAACATGGAGAAATTCCTTGAAAATGTCCAGGAAGCAGAGAAAAATCTCAGGACAATAGACCATATAGTTTATGTTACCTTCCCCCTGATAAAGGACAAGAGGCTTCTTCTGAAGGTCATACAGGACATAAAGGGCGTTGTTACCCACTGCATAACCTCTATTCTTCAGTACGAATACCTCTACAAAAGGATAAGCCTCCACAGGGATTCCCGGGAGAATTTCAAGACCTTTACGGAAAAATGTGCTGTAAAATACAACATAAGCAAAGAGGAAATAAGGCTTTTTATGGAATTGGCAGAGTTCGTGGAAAAACACAAAGCCAGCCCGTTCGAATTTGTAAAAGAAGAAAAAATAGTCATACTTTCTGAAAACTCAAAGCCGACAACCTTGACTCTTGGAAAAACCAAAGAATTTTTGATCATGGCAAAGGACATTTTGAGAAAAACCAAAGAAGGGATGAAAAGCCAATTTTAAGGAAAAGGCAGAATTACGAGAGAATCACGTCGAAGAAAGATATAAAAAGTCCAATAACTTCCTTAATTCTACTTCTCTAAAGGGGTGAAAGGAAGATTGAATGGAAGAGATAGAAGAAATAATTCAGGAAAAAATAAGTGCAGACCACCTTCTATACGTCAGTCTAAAATACACAAAGACCTGCGATGTCATAATTAATCTGCTTCTCAGATGGAAGAAAATGATAGAAAAGGGTATAAACGGCATGCTCAGGCATGCAAAAAAGAAGAAAAAAATCCCTTCCATACCGGCAAATCCTGTAGGGCAGATAGAAACTGCCAGAAAGCTGTTCAAAAAGGACGCTAATTTTCAGGAAGTCATAGACATGTACGAGATGTTCAGGAAAGTGGAGGAGCTGAGAAAGGAAAGAATTGGTGAATTCAGGAAGAACGTGACCCTGAAGGTTTTTTATCTCGGGGAAGAGATAAGCATCAACCTCGATAAACTGAAAATCTATGCCGAAAAGCTCGAAAAATTTATAAGCACAACTAAGCAATTTCTCCTGTCTTAGAAATTGCTTAAAAATATTCCGATTCTAAAAAATTATTTAATATATAAACGCTTATAACAAGGTTTAAAAAAATACTTTTACTTTAACATCATATGTCAAGGGTTATCGTCATTACATCAGGAAAAGGCGGCGTTGGAAAAACTACAACAGCGATAAATCTCGCTGCTGCGATGAAATATTTTGGGAAAGATGTTCTGATTATTGACGGGAATCTTTCCACTCCGAACGTTGGTTTGCATCTCAATTCTCCGGAAGTTCCCGTAAACCTGAACCATGTTTTAAGGGGGAAGGCAGAGCCATTTGAGGCTGTTTACGAGCACGAATCCGGGATAAAGATCATGCCCTCTTCCCTCTCTGTGAAAGAGCTCAAAAGAACAAGCCCTGAAAAAATGAAAGATTTTAAGAAAGATTTCAAGAAACTCTCGGAAAATGTAATAGTGGATTCCTCTGCCGGATTAGGCTATGAGGCGAACTGCGCAATGGAGCTTGCAGATGAGATCATCATAGTCACAAATCCCGAGATGCCTGCAGTCACAGACGCATTAAAGGCCGTGAAAGTCGCAGAACAGCTGAAAAAGCCAGTGCGCGGAGTTATAGTGGCAAGGGTGAGAAAAGATGACATAGAGCTCGAGCCAGAAGTGGTCAAGGAAATGCTGGAAGTCCCGATTCTTGGGATGATTCCCGAGGACATGGCTGTTAAAAAATCCATAAGAAGCAAAGGAACTGTTGTGCACCTATATCCTAAGAGCGATGCTGCCAGGGCATATAAGGAAATCGCTGCGAGTATTCTTAATGTTCCCTATGACTCCAACAAAGACCGCGAAGGTTTCTTTGAAAGATTTTCAGCCTGGCTGGGTTTGAAGAGATGATTTTGCGCTTCGCCGAGTTTTAATAAAAAATGTTAATAGGATAAGATTAAAAATAATGAATCTTAAGTTATCTACATTAAAACATAATCAATCAAATCAACAAAGAATAAGATGACTGAAACAATAAAATTCTCTGACTGGCAAAAACTTGATTTAAGGGCTGCAAAAATTATCAAGGCAGAGGATGTTGAAGGAGCTGACAAGCTTTACAAGCTTTCCATTGATTTGGGAAAAGAACTCGGGAAAAGAACCCTTGTTGCGGGAATAAAGCCATATTACAAAAAAGAGCAGCTGAAAAACAAATCCTGCATTATTTTTACAAACCTTGAGCCAAGGACAATAATGGGCGTTGAAAGCCAGGGCATGCTTCTGGCGGCTGTTTCCGGAGAAGGGGAAAATGCCCAAGTTTCACTTTTGCAGCCTGATGGAAAAATAGAAGAAGGTAGCAGGATAAGATAAACTCAGATTTTTTTAAACAGGATTTCGCCTTTCTTGATTTTTACTGCCTTCAGAGGTTTCTCTAAATCTTTTAATGTCCCAACACCAACTCTAAATCCAAACCGCTTTGCAATCTTCTCTGATGTTTGTGGAATAAATGGCCAAAGAAGAATTGCAACTAATCTTATTCCTGTAGCGAGTTCATAGAGATCTTTTTCGCGATTTTCCCAAGATTTCCATTGCTGTATCCATTGATTAAACATATCAATATATGCAAATATAGAGTTAAGTGCTTTATCAAATTCATAATTTTCAATCAGTTGACTAATGTCTCTTACAACGTTTTCAATATGCACATCTACATTAATTTTCCTAAAATCTACTTTCTCATCAATTCCATATTTCTCTGCTAAAGCGCCTACCCTTGAAACAAGATTTCCAAGTTTATTTGCAAGCTCGTTATTATGCCTTTCCCGGAGAATTGCCTCAGAAAAATCTCCGTCTTCACCGAAAGGGATATTCCTAAGCAAGAAATATCTTGCAGAATCAGCGCCTGCAATTCCAACTAGTTCATCTATATTGATTATTTTCCCTTTTGATTTTGAAATTTTCTCTTTGTCAAAAGTCCACCACCCATGGGCAAAAACCTTTTTGGGCAGTTCAATTCCTGCAGAAAGAAGGAATGCTGGCCAGTAGACAGTATGAAACCATATAATGTCTTTCCCTACCAAATGAACATCCGCAGGCCAGAATTTTTCTTTTCCTTTCTGTCTTGTTGCAGAATAATAGTTAAATAAAGCATCAAACCAGACATAGCAGACATGTTTTTTGTCAAAGGGCAGAGGAATTCCCCATTTGAAGCTCTCTCTTGAGATGGACAGATCTTTCAAGCCCTCTTGGACTCTGTTTATGATTTCCTGTTTTCTATTGGAAGGTGAAATGAATCCGGGATTCTTTTTATAAAATTCAAGCAGTTGTTTTTGGTATTTGCTGAGCCTGAAAAAATAAGATTCCTCTTTAAGCTTTTCAATTTTTATCTTATGTATTGGGCATTCTCCATTTACAAGGTCTTTTTCTGTGTAATATGCCTCGCATTCTGTGCAATAAAAACCCTCGTAATGTCCTTTGTAAATGTCTCCTTTATCGAAAACTCTCTGAAGGACTTTCTGGACAATTTTCTCGTGGTCCTTATCGGTTGTTCTTATGAATCTGTCATAATTCAAATTAAGTTTTTTCCATGCTTCTTTAAACTTTGGGATTAAAGAATCAACAAATTCCTTTGGTGTTTTGTTGTGCTTTTTTGCCGTATTTTCTATCTTTTTACCATGTTCATCAGTCCCTGTAAGAAAGAAAACATCATAACCTTTGAGCCTGTACCATCTGGACAAGACATCTGCCGCTATTGTTGTATATGCATGACCCACATGAGGTATATCATTAGGGTAGTATATTGGTGTCGTGACATAAAACTTGTTTTTTGCAGTCATGTCAATTAAACAAGAAACAGATATAAAAAGTTAACCAATTAAATTATATAAAGCGGCTTTGGTCTAGTGGTATGACACGACCTTCCCAAGGTCGTTGCGCGGGTCCGATTCCCGCAAGCCGCATCTGTCATTTTCTACCCCAGAAAACTATTTAAAGAAAAGCAAATTTTACTATCTTATGTTCGGAAAAAAAAGATGCGGGAATTGCGGAGAAAAGATCGAAGACAGTTATAACTATTGCCCTTACTGTCAGGCACCCTTAAAAGATTTGTTTGAGGAGGGGGACTGGGGGCTTTTAGGCAGGAATGATTTTGTAGAGCCGGGAGAAATAAAGCTTCCTATGGGACTGAACACCTTGTTTAATTCTCTCCTAAAAAACCTGAATAAGCAGATGAAAGACATTGATCAAGAGAAAGAGAACCAGAGTAAAGAGCAGAAGGTCTCAAGGAAAAGCAGGGGAATAAGCATCTCCATAAGCACTTCCGGGGATAAGCCTCCTGAGATAAAAGTCAGGAGTTTTGGCGATGTCCCTGAACTCAGGGAAAAAGAGCATCAGATAAGAAGGAAGGCAGAAAAAATCAATCTTCCTGTTCCTGATTCCGGGAAATTCGCAGGGCTTCCAAAGGCAGAGCCAAAAACAGACATAAGGAGATTTTCAAACAAGGTAGTGTATGAAATAAAAATGCCCGGAGTCAAATCGCCGGAAGACATATCCATAATACAGCTGGAGAACAGCATTGAAATAAAAGCCCTTGCAAACAAAAAAGTCTTCTACAAGATTATTCCGATAAATCTCCCAATCAGGAACTACAATCTTTCTAAGGGAATTTTGACTTTGGAACTGGATTCCAAAGAATAAAAAAGAATGAGCCCGCTCGGATTTGAACCGAGGACCCCTACCTTGCTGAAAATTTCTTACTTATATCAGAGTAGTGCTCTTACCAGGCTGAGCTACGGGCTCATCCAAAATTTGAAAGAATTAAATTATTTATAAGGTTTGTGCATTCAAAAAAACCCTATGTTTATCCAAATGTTTGGGGTTTTTTGGTTTAATCTCAGATATAAATTTTTCAAACATTTCAATACCACTTATTCTTATAGAATAAAGTCTTTTTCTGTTCCCTTTTTTAGACTGCCATGAATGTCTTGTCGCCCTAAATCCTAATTCAGAAAATAAATCCAATAATTGCTGAGAAAGATTAAAAGAAATGGTTTGTATCTCAACTCTCGGATAAAGTTTACCATTTTTCTTCTCCAGATAAATTCCCCCGTCTGTATCAAAAATTCCTCTTATAACTGATTTAATAAGGTCTTTATTATTTAAGAAGACTTCTGGAATTGAAACATCAAACTTCTTTCCAAGAGGCAAACCTAGATTTTGCTTAAATTTAACGAGTTTATCATTCCATGCTTGAAAACCAAAAACACGTGTAGATGGCATTTCTCTCAAGCTAATATCTATTCCATAAAGCAATTTGAAAATAGGCTTTATCCTTTTAAGATAATGAGCTCTATCGTCTTCTATATGCCCTCTTAGCTGATATATGCCACGTAACTTTCCTTGATTATTATAAAAATTCATGCTTCCATCACCAATGTGCCAACCTGTTTCTTCTGCAAGTTCTGGGGTAATTAATCTAGGAATTTTCATTTCTTATCTTTTCCTTCAATAATTTCTTGAATTCTTCACATCTTATAGAGGCTTTTTTGTGTATCATTAAATTTTGTTTAGCATGGTGCTCCGAAAAACCTATTATTTCTTTATTACAATCAGAGCACTTAAGAATAAATTTTTTCTTCTTCATTATACCATATGTAGGGTATCTATGGTATATAAACTTTTCCTTATTTTATTTCAAAGCATCCCAATCTTTAAAAACCAACTTTTTCTCAATAAAATATAATAACATGGCAAAGGGTTTTTATCATTATTTAAGGCAAGCCTGGAAAAAACCAGACAAAAAAGTTCTGAGAGAGAGGATGATTTCCTGGAGAGCTTCTCCTGTATTCACAAAGGTGGAAAAACCATTGAGGTTAGACAGGGCAAGGGCTCTTGGTTATAAGGATAAGAAGGGGTTTGTTGTTATCCGTGTGAGATTAATGCGCGGCGGCCACAGGAGGCCAAGGCCCAACAAAGGCCGAAGAGGCAAGAGGCTCCACACAAGAAAGAATCTAAAGATGAATTACCAATGGATTGCAGAGCAGAGGGCTGCCCGCAAGTTTTCAAACCTTGAAGTTCTGAACTCATACTTAATCGGAAAAGACGGGATCTATTATTTTTATGAGGTAATCCTCGTTGATCCTGAAAGGCCTGAAATTAAAAATGATTCTACAATTTCCTGGATTACAAAGCCCAGAAACAGGGGAAGAGCTTTCCGCGGTCTTACAAGTGCTGCCAAAAAGTCAAGAGGTCTGCAATAGTTATTATCTAGATTTACCAGTGTAGTATTCTATAGGGTGGTATATGGGCCCCATTCCCATCCTAATCCTCAAGAGATCCTCGTCAATTTCAGTATACCTCTTCAAACTTTTTTGGAGAATTTGATTTAAATTTAACCCCAATATTTTTGCAGCTTTCTTTATGGTAATGGGATTTTCAACAAACCCTTCCACCACTAATCTTTCCAATAGCTCAATTCCTTCACGTGTGAATTCAATTCGCCGCCCCATAGATTGTTAAATTTAAGATAATATAAAAATATTTATGTGATGGACAAACTTAAAAATCTCTGATTCTTAAGAATTAAATGGTGAATGTTTTCTATACATTGGGAGTTATCGGATTAATATTAATTATAATCGGTATTTTAATAAAAAGTAGGAACAGAAAAGCGAGAGATATCATTTATATCCTGGGGGGTTTGGCTTTAACATCGTACAGTTTTTATATAAAAGATATAATATTCATAATATTACAAATTATTTTTACGTTAGTTGCTATTTACGACTTGATTAAACAAATAAGAAAGTAATATGGAATACAAAAAACTTGCAGAATTTTATAATGGGGCCGGAAGCACAACAAAAAGACTGGAAAAAATTGCAATATTGGCTAAATTCTTAAAACATCTCGATGAAAAAGACAGGGATGTCCTTTACCTGTTGTTGGGAGACATTTATCCTGAATATGATGAAAGAAAAATCGGGATTTCAAGCCAGCTTGCAATCAAGGCTATTTCGAAAGCCACAGGAGTTGATGAAAAAACCGTTGTCCGAGAATGGAAAGAAATCGGTGATTTGGGGAAAGTTGCAGAAAAGCTAACTGCAAAGAGGAAGCAGGCAACCTTGCACAGGCATGTTCTTACAACAGAAAAGGTTCTTGAAAATTTAAGGAAACTGCCAGAATTGGAAGGAAAAGGAACAGTAAGCAGAAAAATATCACTCATAACAGAGCTCCTGACTTCTGCAACTCCCGCCGAGGCTCTTTATATCATAAGAACTCTGCTTGCAGACCTGAGGATAGGAGTCAAGGAAAGCACTGCCAGGGACGCAATGGCTGCTGCATTTTTTTCTTCTTCTGATAAGGACAGCGTGAAAAAAATCCAGGATGCCATAGACAAATCGAACGACCTCGCAGCTGTTTTTGACATTGTTCGCGATGGAAAAATTGATGAGCTTGAAAAAATACACCTCCAGGTCGGAAAGCCTGTGAAAGTCATGCTTGCCCAGAAAGCCGAAAATATTTCTGATGCATTTGAAGCTGTCGGAAAACCATGCGCAATTGAATACAAATACGATGGCTTTCGACTTGTGATCCATAAAAAAGGCGACAAGATAACTCTGTTCACGAGGAGGCTGGAAAACGTGACGAAGCAATTTCCTGAAGTTATTGATTACATAAAAAAATACGTTAAAGGGGATTCTTTTATTCTTGATTCAGAGGCTGTCGGCTTTGACAGGAAAACCAAGGAATACAGGCCTTTCCAGGAAATAAGCCAGAGAATCAGGAGAAAATACGACATAGAAAAATTGCAGGAAGAGCTTCCTATAGAAATCAATGTGTTTGACATTCTTTATTATGAAGGAAAATCTCTCCTGAATGAGCCGTTTGAAAAAAGAACAGCCCTGATAGAGAAAATAGTGGGCAATCATCCCTATAAGATAATTCATGCGAAGCAGATAATCACGTCTGATGAAAAAAAGGCCCAGGAATTTTATAAAAAGGCCTTAAGAGACAATCAGGAAGGCGTCATGTTCAAGAATCTGAAAAAAGAATATCAGCCAGGGAGCAGGGTCGGTCACATGCTGAAGGTCAAGCCAGAAGCAAGAGATTTGGATTTGGTAATAACGGGAGGAGAATACGGAACAGGAAAAAGACATGGATGGCTCTCGAGCTTTATTCTTTCCTGCCGCGATGATTCCACAGGGAAGTTCTTGGAAATAGGAAAAATGGGAACAGGAATAAAGGAAAAATCCACAGAAGAATCAAAGATAGGAATTTCCTTCAACGAACTAACGGAAAAACTAAAGCCTTATTTCATAGAAGAAACTGGAAAATCAGTAAAAATAAAACCAAAAATCGTCATCTCTGTTACTTACCAGGAGATTCAGCACTCTCCGAATTACAGCTCTGGCTTTGCCCTCAGGTTCCCAAGGTTTACAGCCCTTCGCCAGGACAAGTCTCCCAGCGATGCATCAACCCTTGAAGACGTAAAAAAGGATTTCAAGGCACAAAAGAGAAGCTGGAGATATGGCTAGATCCTCTGAACTTCCTTGTATCTGAAACAA
>DATEUW010000003.1:0-2730 GCA_035282925.1 Candidatus Nanoarchaeia archaeon | reverse complement strand
TCTTTATAGAGAATCGGATTGCCTCTTCACCATAGATATCATAATTTGGCTTTCGACCACTGCTAGCACACGAAGAAAGCAATAACATGAGCGAAAAAATGAATAGTATTTTTATAATATTTTTCATTACGGTCCTCTTTTTTCCTTTTTATATGATTTCTGACATATCTTTTCAAATTCTCTTAACAATTCTTCCATGAAACGTCCGGACTCAACCCAACCTTTACAGGTCTGAAATTTGTCTTTATAAATGCCAAAAAGCTCAGCCTTGCGTAAGGGACCAAATTTTAAACCTCCTTTAGTCGATTCAGAGATACGATCCGGGTCTAATTCATGCATGATTTGTTTTACCTTGGCATTTGCTGCTTGTTGGAAGGCCTTGTGGGACACTAAAAAAGCCTTCTTGATTTGATCGAGATAGTTTTGAAGAGACTCTGTCCCTTCTTCTTTATCAAGATTAGCACCTATGACATGTCTAATTGTTTCAAATTTAAGGCTTTCTCCAAATAGGGATGTCTGAATAACGCTTATGATCTTGTTTAAGGTATTAAAAAGTGTCTGCAGGGACTTTGCTAATTTTTCAGTAAGTTCTTCGGATGCAAGATCAGTTTTCAATATCTCTTTACCCAATAACAATGAGAATAAACGTGAAAACTCTTTTGATTCAAAGGAGAAGGTTGCCTCGTTTTCAGGGCTTTGACTTTTAAATTGCTGAGTAAGTTTCATCAATAGATCTGTCTTTTCACAGGGCGAGCTATCCCTCAATTGCTGTTCTAAATAGTTTTCAATCAATATTTCAGCCTTAGAAAGATCGGAATTATAAATTAGCCTGACCTCATCGGTCATTGTCTTAATAAGATTTGAACTATTTATTGTTGCCATTTTTGTCCTTCGCCTTTTCTGTCCTGATGATAACTGTTTCGGCTATGAAATCAAGTTCATCAGTTCTTTTGCTATTTTTATTTCTGTATTCTAATGTATCTTTCTCTTTTGAAGAAAACTCTTTTTCATTCATATGAGAATCTTTTGATTGTACTATTGGGAACGTGCTTAAGGCTTCTGCTTCTTGTGGTGAAATGATAACCGTTTCGTCAAGAATCTCCTGGGGGACTTTCCCCTTTTCAGATGAACGTTCACTTTTTGAACCCTTAAGAGAAAGAATAACGGTTTTCTCCAATTCTTCCTGAATTGGAGATGTATCCAAGGTTTCTTTAGTTTCTCCGGTTTCTTTGTCCATTCCTGGAGTGATGATGACTGCCTCAGGAAGGATGTCCTGCAACTTTTTATCCTTTTTAGAAGGGTGCTCTTTTTTTAGATCCTTTAGGATAATGGTAACGGTTTCATCCGGATCTGTCTTTTCTTTTCCAATTTCTGTATGCCATTTCTTGCTAATTTTCATGAGAATTTCACGAATAGCCTTGTTTTCCGCTAAGGATGAATGGTCTGTGCTTACAGACTCCTTCCTATTTAAACCCTCAGAAGAAGGAATAACATCAGTTTTGTTTGACCCTTCCGATCCGGATAGGATTTCCTGCGTCTCTCTTCCTCTTTCCAAAGAACGTTCTTTTGCTTCGCTAAGCAGGTTGCACTTGATCTCTTCTCTTACATTCTCTAATTCCTGAAAGAAATCCTTAGACCATTCTGTATCATCACGAAATGCAGTCATAAACAAAGACCATCCAAAATGAAGTGTTCGTTCCCAGAGAAATTGCCAATCTTTGTTCACACTTTTTCCTTCCGGATCCCAGAAAATATTCTCAGGAATAAATTGAGAACAAAAATCTTCTCTGCATTTTTTTTCAAATGATGCATCATTTTTAGCAAATATTTGATCCATTGTTTCTCTTAAAGAGATATAGATTTTGGAAATATCCTGTTTTTTATTAACCAAAAACGCATAAAACCAAAAAAGCCCTAAGTAAAAGAGACCATCAGATGAAGGCAACTTCGGAAGTGATTTTGTTTCTGTCAGTTTGCTGCTTATATCAATATAATTAACCTTAAAGTTCCAAAAAAAGGGAAGGAATCCGCCTTGTTCTGCAAGTTTAACCCAAATTCGATCAAGAAATAACCTCGTATCTGTTGGGACAGATAGGTTATTCCCTGAACGGAAATTCTGAAGAAGTCCAGCCAGAAAAGAAAGCTTTAAGTACAAAATTTCCAGGAAACGCCTTTCGTCATCGTAAAGAAATGGAATCTTTTCAAAACAATTATGCCTGATTGCCTTCAGATAATTTAGCCTGCCGTGTTCCTGTTTTGCCTTCAATGGCGCTTCAATATCATCAAATGGTGCGCCAGAGACAAGAGACAAAAAATCCTGTGCATTCAAGGACATGGCATGAAATACAAACATATAAAAGGGATAGAAGGAAAAGGGTACAATCCTTGTTAAAACCTTACAGTCTAGTCCAAAGCACTCCTGATGATTTGGACATTCTCCACAGGGGAATTGAGTATCCGCATATCCCTTTTTGGGTAATTGTGCAAATTCCTTTATTAAAGCCCAACGGTCTTTCACTGAGGGGGGATCAAAACGGTCTAATTCACACACATAAAAATCGTGTTTGCCTGACGAGCAACAGGAAGTGCAGAACAAATAACGTTTCAGCGATTGTGAATAAGACTGCAATCCTGCACCGATAAGGATGTCATCGTCTTCGCATTGCTGCAAGAGAAGTCCGCATTTTGGACAGGGTGGGTGGAAAAAAACCTGTTTGGTTTTACAAAATA
>DATEUW010000002.1:0-24122 GCA_035282925.1 Candidatus Nanoarchaeia archaeon | reverse complement strand
TTTTATAGGCACTTCACCAGCATTATAAAACTCCAGAGTTATATTTCCCTCAAATCCAGGATCAACCCAGCCGGCATTCTGGACAAAAAGCCCTCTGCGTCCGACACTACTTTTTCCCTCCACGCTTCCCGTCAAATAATTTGGCAAACAAACATACTCCAAGGTTGTTCCCAAAATAAAATGATGTGGAAGAATTGTTGTTTCATCTTCATCAATTTCCCTGTATTTAATTTTACTGTCCAGGGAAATGTATTTTATGCCGTGATAATCCGGAACAAGAAAACCTCTTCCGAGCCTCAAATCAACAGAAGCAGACTGGACATTTTTTCTTACAAATGGCTTTATTACCAGCTCCCCCCTTCTAATGAGCTCCAGGATTGTTTGGTCAGAAACTTTCATGTAATTATCTTGATTGGATAATTATAAAGATTATGAAAATTCAATATATCCTTTTATCCACATTCTGGGCAAAGTTTCTCGGAGATGCCTTTTTGGACCCTCACCACTTTCCTGCCTCCCAGAATAGAAGGCGTAGAACCATTGCCGTCCTCCAATATTAATTTTCCCTTTGTATTTATTATTGACCTGAGTGATATCTCTCCTATCTCATAAGCCCTGATTCTTTCATCAATGTTTCCCGAATCAAAATTTTTTCCACCCTCTGTCAGAAATCTTGCAACGTATAATGCACTTAATAAATCACCCCTTGTGGTTGCACCCTCTACACTATACCTTAAAGTTTCTTTAGAACCATTCATAACAGCCTCGTCAACCACAACACCTCTCCTTGCTCCTTCCATTTTAACCTTTTCCAAATCTGCAATAACATCATCCAAAGAGCGCCCATTTTTTAGAGTTCTTGATAATTCAATGTTTGCTGAAGTTAAAAGAGAAATCCTTTCAGGGTCTGTTTCCGGAATATTCTGGAAAACTCCTGTAAGATGTCCGTTAACTAGATTAAATGTGAGTGTTGTGAAGCATCTTTCAGGGTCAAAGTCCAAATCACCAACACCCTCCTTAACACCCGAAGTAGTATAGGGCAGCTCAAGTGTTATTGACCTTTGTAATAAAGGCCTTATAATTTTCTTTCCATTACCCTTTACAATACCTTCTAATCCTTTATCAACCACAGTGTTAAGTATCTGAAATTCCCGGCTCTTGTCTCTGTAAACTGTTCCGCCTTTTGCGCCCTGAAGCCATAAATCGACATATGCCTGCCTTATATCCTTGGGGGTTGAAGATAATGGGAGATTTATTGTCTTGCTGATTGCGCTGTCGTTGTACTTTTGGAATACTGTCTGCATCTTTACGTGCTCTTCGGGTTTTATTTCATAAATGTTTCCCTCCCCTCCTGAAGCAGTTACCAAAACACTTCTGACATCTTCCGGAATTTTTTCAAGGACTTTGGCAACTTCTGAAGAAGTATGGGAGTAAATAAAGACGCTTCCTTTGTTTTTTCTTACAGCGTCTAATATCTCTTTTACAGGAAGCCCTTCCCTTTGCAATAACCTTGCTGCTGCATAAGACCAATCCTCTACTTCTGTGTTCAATATCTCGGACCTTTCAGCTAAAGAAAACACAGGCTCTATTCCCGAGGAGATGGCTAAATTTTCAAGACTCAAAGAACTATCGGATGAGCCAACAACCCTCCTTATGGTTCCCGTTGGCGCCTGGGTCATTCTGCATTCATTCCTTACCTTCCCTGTTCCGTAGCTTATTACCCTCTCCCTATTGACTCTGTCGCTAAGTCGTCTCTCTCCCCTAAATCTGTCGGGAATTGTCTTTGGTTTTTTATTATACCATTTGAAAAGTGCCGAGTTCGGATTGTGCAAGCTCCCTTCCCAGAATGGAAATTCCCCTCTTTCTTCGGCTAATTTCCGTGATTCAGTAAGACTTTCATCATGAAGCTCTTTTGCGAGTCTCTCGGCAAATCTATAGGACTCTTCAGAACCATATCTCATCTTAAGGAGCATCATTGCGTCATGGATTCCCATGTATCCCAATCCGATGTTTCTTCCATTTTCAACAGCATCCCTTATCTTTTGCGCCGGAAAATCGCTTCTTTCAATAACATTGTCAAGGAATCTTGTTCCGTCCCTTATTGTCGCCCTTAGATCATCCCAATCAACCCATGCAACACCGATTTTTCCGTCTGGTCTTTCATCAACCTTTATCCACTCATTATTTAGGATTCTTGTATCTACCGCACTTCTTGAGTCAAATACCCTGTATCTTACAAACTCGCCGACATTCACAGAGCCAAGATTGCATGCCCCATAGGGAGGAAGGGGCTGCTCTCCGCAGGGGTTTGTTGCTTCCTTTTCCTCGTTATACAAAATCGGATTGTATTCATTTGCCCTGTCTATAAAAAACATTCCCGGCTCACCATTTGTATGGGAATTTCTCACGAAAGTTTCCAGAACTTTTCCGGCATCTATCCTTACTATTTCATCAACAACGCTCCCTATTGCTTCGCCAGTGTAGGCGTTTATGACGGTTTTGCCGTCGCTGTCTATGTACATGTTTGGCGTTGTTAATGGCGCAAAGGGATTTTTCCTGTTTTTCTCAAGTATTGCTTCAAACTGTGCTCTGGTTGCCAAATCAGGCCTTCTCACTATCTCCGGGTCTTCAATACCCCATTTCTCCTGGAGAATTTTTTTAAATGGTGGTTTTGCTCTATGCGGATTATAAAGTGTATACGTTCTTCCCGCCAGGGCCGCTTCCATGAATTCGTCTGTTACCGCAAGACTCAAATTGAAATTCTTCATCCTCCATTCAGACCTGTCCCTGTTTCCAAACTTAGCATACATATGGTCCAAGAAATCCATATGGTCAATTCTTTGTATCCCCATATTTGCCCCCCGTCTTGAATTTCCCTGTTTTACAGCTTCTGTTGCCTGATTGAAGAAATCATGCAGGAAAGATTCATATCCGGATGAAACGCCCCTTCTTCCATCCCATGACATCGACCTCATTCCGTCAACTGCGGGGTTGTATTCTATTATAGAGCCTTTTGGCCTCAGCCTTTGAAAAGAAAATCCAGTGCCTCCGCCTCCTTTATGAACCAGCTGTTGCATAACCCAAGCCTCAAGAATTCCGTCCTCAAGGTCTGCGACATCGTCCCCAAAAGTGTCTTCGACAGGAATAACAAAACAAGCAGATCCTAATTGGCTTCTTTGCTGATATCCTGTAACGTTGCCAGACTCATCAGATCTTACCTCCCACCTTCCCATGTTCAGATTTACCGGCGTATTTGCCCTGAACTTATTGGAAACATAAAGCTCAAGATTTCTTCTTCCCTGGTTCTTTACTAACCTAATTTTTTCTTCCAGGGGCATATCTTTAGGAAGGTATCTCATTTCCGCACTTGCAACATCCAATGAAATCGCCGCCATCCTGTCTGCAATAGTCTCGGGTTTCCCATCTTCAAGATTTCTTAAATAAATCTCCCCAAAAATCATCTGTGCGTTGGGGCTAAGATTCATATGGTCTTGAGCATATTCTGAGAATTCCTGTCTTATTGATTTTGCTGTCTCATAATCCAAGTGCTGTATCGGCATTTACAATTCCTCCAGCACATTCATCTGAAATTTATTTTTCATTTTTAATGGATAACTAAATCCCTTTTATCGCACTCTTGAAATCCTTGATGTCCTGGAAATCCCTGTAGACAGAGGCAAATCTTATGTAAGCCACATGGTCGAGCTTTTTTATTTTCTTCATGACCAGCTCACCTATAGCAGAACTCTTCACCTCTTTCTTTCCTCTTCTCATCAGCTGTTCCTCGATTTCATTTATCATCTTTTCAATTTTTTCCTTTGGCACAGGCCTTTTCTCAAAAGCCCTCTCAATCCCTGCCTCCATTTTTTCCCTGGAGAATTTTTCCCTGCGGCCGTCTTTTTTTATGACATAAAGGCCGCTTCTCCCAAGTTTTTCATATGTTGTAAAGCGCTTTTTACACTTTAAACACTCGCGCCTTCTCCTAATGCCTTCGGGAGAATCTCTTTTGTCAGTTACTTTCGTTCTTCCGGCGCAGTATGGACACTTCATGACTATCTACAACATATTGTATGTTATATATCTTTTGTTTCCTATAGGTTGTAGACAACCAGCAATTCAAAACAAAAGGGTATTTAAAGATTTATATTTACTGATGTATGATAACAAAGATAATAGTTTTTTAATAGAACATCACATAAAATTCCTCTTTAATTAAAACATCATCTTTTAAAAACTAAGATATTCCTATAAAAATATGACAAAAATAGTAAAAGCCAAGCAGGGAACAGAGGAAGAAATAAAAAAAATACTCCATCCTTTGGTCACGGAATGGTTTTTTTCAAAATTTCCGGAATTTTCCCTGCCGCAGAAATACGGGGTTCTTGCTATCTGGAAAAGAAAAAACATCCTGATATCTGCAGAAACAGGTGGAACAAAGACCCTGACAGCTTTTCTTTCAATCCTGAATTACCTGATAATTCTGGCTGAAAAACAAGAACTAAAGAACAAGGTTTATGCAGTTTATACAAGCCCCTTAAAGGCATTGAGTTCAGACATATGGAAAAACCTGATAGAGCCTTTGCATGAAATAGAAGCCTTGGCTGAAAAAAAAGGAATAAAACTCCAGAAAATAAGAATTTCCCTAAGAACAGGCGATACAACAACCTCTGACAGGGCAAAGATGCTGAAAAATCCGCCGCATATTTTGATAACAACGCCGGAAACTCTTGCAATAGTTCTTACGAGCAAGAATTTCATAGATAACATGAGAGAAGTGGAATTCTGCATCGTCGACGAAATTCATTCCATGGACAATAAAAGAGGCGCCTATCTCAGTTTGACTTTAGAAAGACTGAACGAAGTTTCTTCTTCTTGGCCTGTGAAAATAGGATTAAGCGCCACGATAGAGCCGATGGACGAAGTTGCAAAATACCTTGTGGGAATTTCTGATGACAGGGAAGTTGAAACCGCCCAAGTAAATCTCAATAAAAAAATAGACATACAAGTTCTATCTCCAGTTAAAAATGTAATTGAGGATGAAGGCCTTCACTTAAAGATGTATGAATTGATTTCAAAGCTTATTTCCGAGCATAAGACAACATTAATTTTTACAAACACACGCTCTGCGACAGAACGTGTCGTTAACTACCTAAAAGAAAGATTTCCGACAGAATATGGGGATGATAACATAGCTGCCCATCACTCTTCCTTGAGCAAAGTCCACAGGTTTGACATTGAGGAAAGGCTTCGGCAGGGAAAACTGAAAGTAGTTGTCTGTTCCACAAGTTTAGAATTGGGAATCGACATTGGTTTTATTGACTTAGTAATAATGCTTGGCTCTCCAAAGTCCAGCTCCCGGGCTCTTCAAAGAATGGGTCGCGCTGGTCACCAGCTGCATAACATTGCAAAAGGAAGATTCATCATCTTAGACAGGGACGATTTGATAGAATGCTCTGTAATCCAGAAGGAAATGATAGAAAGAAAAATCAACGAAGTCAGGTTCCCAAGAAACTGCCTCGACGTTTTAAGCCAGCAGATTTACGGAATGGCAATCTACAAAATCTGGAAAGAACAGGATCTCTTTAAAACAATAAGAAAGAGCTACTGCTACTCTGACTTAACCAGGAACGATTTTCTGGATGTAATTTCCTATCTTTCAGGAGAGTATGCCCTGGAAAAGAACCATGTGTACGGAAAAATCTGGTATGACAAGGATACAAAGGAAATAGGAAAAAGAGGGAAGCTGGCCAGAGTTCTCTACCTTACAAACATAGGAACAATCCCTGAAGAATCTTTCATAAGAGTCAAGATTGCAGGAACAGAAGAGCCTGTGGGGATGATTGACGAGGCTTTTCTTTCAAGAATGAGGAAAGGAGACGTCTTTGTCCTTGGAGGCAAGAAATATCTGTACAGATATACGAGAGGAATGAATCTCTATGTTTCCTCTGAAACAAGGAGAAATCCGACAATTCCCTCGTGGTTTTCAGAAATGCTGCCTTTGAGTTTCGGCTCTGCCCTGGAAATAAACAGGTTCCGCGCTTTGATGAACAAAAAATTAAAATCTGATAAGCCTAAAGATGAAATCCTGGAATTCATAAAAAGCCATCTCTACGTTCCAAGGGAAACAGCAGAGGCAATCTACAATTATTTCCTTGAGCAGCACAGCTTCCTGGAAATTCCCGATGAAAACACGCTGGTAATCGAAAAATTCACAGATCAGGAGAAAAAGTATCTGCTTTTCCACAGCCTTTATGGCAGGAGAGTCAATGACGCTTTGTCAAGGGCTTTTGGTTATGTCATTGGAGCTTTAGGCGGCAGAGACGTTGAGCTCGGAATTTCTGACAATGGATTCTATCTTTCAGGGGAGAACATGATGCTGAAAAGATCCATGGAAAACATGAAGGAAAAAAACCTGGAAAAATTCCTCAAAGAAGCAATAGACAGGACAGATATCTTGGCCCGTAGGTTCCGGCACTGCGCCACAAGGGCTTTGATGATCTTGAGAAACTACAAGGGACAGAGAAAGACTGTAGGCAAGCAGCAGATGAAATCACATTTCCTTCTTGCAGCTGTAAAAAAAATCAGCAACGAGTTCCCGATTCTCAGAGAAGCCAGAAGGGAAATCTTTGAGGATTTGATGGATATAGAAAATGCCTCCCAGGTTCTTCGATGGATTGAGCAGGGAAAAGTAAAGGTAAATCTCATTGAAACGCGACTTCCTTCTCCCTTCGCCCTTAATTTGATAATCCAAGGACACTCTGATCTAATAAGGATAGAGGACAAGCAGGCATTTTTAAGAAGAATGCATCAGTTGCACATTCAGAATTTGATGCAGGAAGGGGTTGTAGGATGATTCGCTCACACGGACGATTCACGCTTGAGCGTCCGTCCTTTCGTTCGTTCAATAGCTTGCTCGTAAACTCGCAAGATGATTATAAAATTGCTAATATAAAAAACCAACATTTTAATACGATTCTATATTAAAAAATGATTATGTCACCAAAATACGAATTCATAGACAAATCCTTGTTTTTCCCAGAGCAGGGAATTCTCGCAGTCGGAGATTTGCACATTGGCTATGATTACATGATAAGGCAGTCCGGTGTCTTCATACCTGAAAGACACGTGAAAGAAATAATTGCTGATATGAAAGAAATTTTCAGGAAAATGAAAAATTCAGGAAGAAAAATAAACAAGATTGTTTTTCTCGGGGACATAAAGCACGCTTTTTCCTTTGAAATAGAAGAAAAATACGGGTTTCTTGAAGTCATGAAATTTCTTAAGCAAGAAGTCCAGGATCCAGAAGAAAATATAGTTTTCATAAAAGGAAATCATGATACTATGGATTTCACCTATGGAAAAATGAGGAATTACTACATACAAGATGGAATTGCTTTTGTCCATGGTCACAGGTCTTTCCCGGAGGTTTTTGACAAAGGCGTTGGCTGCATTGTTTCTGGCCATCTGCATCCGTCTATACTTCTTGCAGAAAAACCCGGCGTGAAAAAAGAAATCTATAAATGCTTCCTGGAAGGAAATTACAAAGGAAAAACTTTCATAGTTATCCCAAGTTTTGAAAATTATTACGAAGGCACACTAGTGAATGATTATAGGGAAGACTATCTGGAATCTTTTTTTATAATTCCAAAGAGAGAAATGCTGAAATTCAAAGTCCATGTCATAGGCAAAGACAAGGTTTATGATTTCGGAAGGGTTGGGGATTTGGGTTAAAAATTCATGCTTCTTAATTTTTTCACCCTCTCCTCAAAAGGAGGATGCGTCGAGAACAAATTGATTAAAGCATTTCCTTTGAAGGGATTTGCGATGAACAAGCTGGCTGCTGCTTCTGAACCAAAATGCATTGGCGTGTTCTTCACAGAGGCATTTATCTTTTCCAGGGCGCTTGCCAATGGCTTTCCGTCCTTCAAAATCCGGGCGCCAGTTTCGTCTGCAAGATACTCCCTGCTTCTTGAGATTGCAAGCTGAATTATTGGGGCAATGAGCGGAGTCAAAATTACTAAAACAAGCAAGCCAAGAATACTGCCTGCTCCTCTGTTATCATCATTGCCTGCAAATGCCGTGAATCGTGCTATATATGATAAATATAAAATCACGCCGGCAATTGTTGCAGCAACCGTGGCAACCAAAACATCTCTATTCTTAGCATGGCTGACTTCGTGTGCTAAAACACCTTTCAGTTCCTCCCTGTTTAGAATTTTTAGAATTCCATCTGTGCATGCAACCACATAATGCCCAGGGCCGCGACCGGCACAGAAAGCATTTGCCTGCTGCGTCGGTATAATATAAATTCCTCTCGGCTCCGGAATTTTTGCCTCTTTTGCGATTTCCTTAACCATTTTATGAAGCCAAGGAAATTCATTCTTTTTTATTTGCCTTGCACGATACATAGCTAAAGCAATCTTGTCAGAGAAAAGATATGTTATAGTGTTCATTAAAACCACGAAAACCAAGGCTATAACCAAACCCTCTCTGCCGAAAAGACTCCCAAATATCAAGAGCAATCCCGTCAGAATTCCAAGCAGCAAGACTGTCTTAATCTGGTTCCACATCTTTAAAATGGGCGCGGAGAGGATCGAACTCTCGTCTCCTGGGCTGGAGCCAGGTAGTCTACCATTAGCCTACGCACCCGCATTTTTATGAGAAAACTTTGATTTTTAAGTTTGCCTATTCAATAGGTTTTTGATATCTATTAAATCAACATTCCTTCTAATTTTTTCTTTATAACTTATAACCTCTTTTAAAGGAACTAAAGGAATTGTTAACCCATATACCTTCTTTTTTGTAAATTTATTCAAATTTATCTTTTCTTTAACCCAAGTATTGTTAACTTTATCTAAAATTTGTAAATCATTTTTGCCATAAATATCTATTTCTTGACCTTTAAATTTTAAATTCATTAAAAAAAGATTAAAATCTCCATCTCTATATCTTTTTGGGCCATAAATTACATATTTTTTAACAAAAGGAAATATCTTCTTTATGTTTTTATTATTGACTTCAATGTCAATATCTGCCAATTTT
Source organism: Candidatus Nanoarchaeia archaeon (assembly GCA_035282925.1). Taxonomy (GTDB): domain Archaea; phylum Nanobdellota; class Nanobdellia; order Pacearchaeales; family GW2011-AR1; genus ASMP01. The sequence goes on along the minus strand of DATEUW010000002.1, from coordinate 15,080 downwards.
CTCTTTGAACCGTATATTTTTGCCGCAAAACCTCCAGAAATTCTAAAGGGAATTTTATTTTTTCTTAATATATTAAGAATCCATTCTAATGCCTCTTTTGTGTTTTTCACTTTAAGTTTACCCCAATCTCTTTATCTGCTCAATTTCATCGCCGGAAATTGCAGCGCCTTTGAACTTCAGCGCGTAGAGAAGCGCGTCGAGAACCATCCCGTCTTTGAGGTCGAGGAGATTTTTTTTGTAAGCAACATAGGCAAGCTCTGCAGACCTTATTATCCTGAAATCCCTGAAAAATTTAAGATTCTGGTTTTTTATCGTTATTCTAGTATTTATCCTGTCCTCAAAAATGCTTTTCAGGTTTTCTGGCCTTTCAACAAGAAGCCTTGTCGTCCTCTCATCAATCGCGATGAGGTTTTTTATTCCTCTTTCCGTAAGAAGTTTGCTCAAGCCCAGGCAAGAGGCCTCTCCATGGTCAAGTATATGTATGTCTCTGCCTTTTCCATTGAAAGTGGAATTTGCAATCCTTAGCATTTCATTGTCTTCTCTTTCAATCTCGGAATCCTTTATTCCGAGGGAGCTCGGCATCTCGAGAACTCCTTCATCCAAAAGAGCCTTTATCTTTAATGCCTCGAGCTCAAATCTTTTTATCTTAATCGGGACATCGATAACTTCCTTCTTTACTTCAGAGGTTATGAGGAATTTCCCCGAAAAATTTCCCTTAAGCTTTTTTATGATTTCTATTATGCCGTTCATTGAAAAGCTTATCAGAACCCCAGAATCCAAGATAATTGCCTTCTCAGTTTGATTTGATTTTTGCTGTTTCATTCAAACATCTCCATAGCCATCCTTATCCTGGCTTTTACATCGACTGTTTTTATCTGGGGAGCATCTGAGAGCTCCTTTGAACCAGCGTAGTCTGCAAGCTCGAAAAGCGTTATACCCAAAAGGCTCGCGGTTCTTTCCATTGAAATTCCATGCTCGTAAAGCTTTGACGCCCTGTTTATGCTGGCCTTCCTGAAAACATCCCTGATATAAACCTTTAATTGGCCAGAAAGGTCACCTATGGCTTTTCTTATCCGCACAATTTCTCTTCTAAACGCCTCGTCATTCCCTTTCTTTAATGCGCCAATCTTTTTTTCTATGGAATCCACATGAATTTTGTAAAACTTGTTCCATCCAGGAAGCTTTTCGTAGTCCTGCCTTTCTATTATCTTGCTCATGGCATAAACAACAACTGCAACAGAAATATTGTCTGGGTCTTGTGTCAGCGCAGCTGTGTTGTTCGTTTGGTTGCTAAGGTTCCTTATTGCAGCAGAATCACCCAGCTCAACAGCCTTTTTTACCTCCTGAAAAATTCTCAGGATGTTTTCCCTCTCTTGCATGATAATAATCAGAAAATTTAGTTAATAAATATTGCTTAATTCCACCAGATTATTTATTGCAAGATAACTTTTTTATAGCTATTCTTCATGATTAAATCATGCGCCAAGTAATTCTTGACACGAGCTTCATCCTTACATGCGTTAGGCAGAAGATTGATTTTTTTGAAAGACTCGAGCATGAAGGCTTTCAGATAGCCATTCCAGACCAAACGATTGATGAGTTGATGGGGCTTGGTGCGCAGCTTGCATTGAACATACTTGAGAAGCATAAATTCAGGCTCGTTAAAATTTCAGGAAAAGATGCAGACAGCGCGATAATCAGATTTTCCAGGGAAAATCCACAGGCAATCGTGGCTACGCTGGACGCTGGCCTCAAAAAGAAAATCAGAAATCCGAAGATGGTGATAAGAAACAAGAAGAAGCTGGAGATTGTTTAGATTTTTATTTTGTTTGATACGGAAACGTTTTTTGAAGTTCTTGTAAGATAGAACTAAATTCCACACGCAGGCACTCCAGTTCTGCACTTTGGCACTCTATCTTTGCTCTTTCGCAATTTACTGTTGCTCTGTTTTCTGTTGCCAATACTTGGATAAATTCGTCGTAGGGAGGATGAAATATTAGAGGCATGTCTCCCCTTCCACCAGAATATATATTGGAAAGTGTTTTCGATTCGGCGTAAAAAAGACTCTTTGGATCTTGATATCTAAAATTTGCTGCCGAAACAGCTATTGCCCCGACCCCATTGCTATGTTTCTTAAGATTGACATAGATCGTGTTTCCTTCAAGAGTCTCGGGTTCGACAAAGCCAACAGAAATAACTCTTTTTGCAAGCCTGCTGGATTCTTCGTTTCCTCTGCCTATTCTTCTTTCCGTCATGAGCCTTTTCATTAAATTAAGTTATAAAAATGTTGCTGTCCCGCACGATAATTTTTATATACTCTGTAAAATTTGAATTTTTATGGGAGAATTAGAAGAATTGCTTGAAAAATCAAATATTAAATTTCCAAGACCCATAAATCGTAATGCGGCAAGGCACCTTTTGATGCTGATAATGAGAGATATGCCTGCTGCGCACGTAGGGTATTCCTCCACGGTAAGGGGAGATATAGACCGTCTTGATGAAGAAACAGAGAAATTAAAACTAGAAGAATCTGATGCGGAATTTGGCGGGACAATAAGCAATAAACGAACGAGAAGAACCTCTTATTTTAAATTAGGAAGAGTTGATCGGCCTGATTTGCCTGGGGGATATTGTTCATTAATATTCAATACAATTCCAGGATACAGACTTGACGAGCATGACCCAAATGAGGTTGAAATATGGAAAAGAACCAGAGAAATTGTTGAGGACTACTTCTCTCAAAATCTTGATATGCTAAGTAACCTTTAAAAACCATTTTTTGCTATTTCTCTCGGATAAAATGTTCTATTTCACCGAAGTCGAGGATTACATAAGGGTGGAGCCGAAGCTATTCGGAATCCCGACGATTGAGGCTGTGGAAAAACAGCTCAGGGAAACTTATGCCGATTATTACGACAAAGAACTCGGAAAAGTGGTTTCTGTGATAGATGTTCTCAGAGTTGGCGAAGGAATCCTCATTCCTGGAGACGGCGCTGCCTATTACAACTCGACATTCACCCTTCTTGCCTGGAAGCCAGAGCTACACGAACTCGTCTACGGGGTTATTTCAGAAATAACCAATTTCGGCGCATTCATAGACATGGGGGCAATGCGCGGCATGATTCACATAAGCCAGACAATGGAAGACTATGTCAGCTTCAGCAAGACAAACACCCTCACGGGAAAATCCAGCAAAAAAGTCCTTAAGCAGGGAGACCTGTGCATGGCAAGAATAGTCGCCATAAGCCACAAAGGAGAAGAGCCAAAAATAGGCATGACGATGAGGCAGCCAGGCTTGGGAAAACTGGAATGGATAAAGGAAGATTCTGCAAAGAGAGAAAAAGAGGAGAAGAAGCTGGAAAGGGCAGAGGCAAAAGAAGCAAAGGGAAAAAGCCTAAGAAAAGTTAAGGGGAAAATAACAAAATGACATTGACAAATTTGAGAACATACAGAATAATTGGCGCAGACATGGAAAGTATAAAAAAAGCTCTTGCCCAATATGCAAAATCCAATGGAAATTATGATTTTAGCAGATATGATGTTAATGGATTTGAAGTTATTCTCATGGAAAAGCAGCGTAGGATTTCAATATCGAGTTCCAGCTCCGAACACGGAAGAGCAAGATCGCAAATCGAAGAAATTCTTAAGTTTCCGCTTGCTGATATTCCAATTTCTCCAGCAGAGCTTAATCAACGAAACAAAAGAAGCAATAATAACAGGAAACATTAAAATGACAAGACAAAAATCAGGGATTTTAGCTCATTCGCCTTCAGGAGAATCCAAATGAAACAAAGAGCCTGCAAGGTCTGCAGCACGATTTACGAAGGAGACAAGTGTCCGAAATGCGGATCCAAAGAATTCACAGAAGGATACAAAGGAAGAATCCAGGTATTAAACCCTGAAAAATCAGAGATTGCCAAAAAGCTCAATATAAAAGAAAAAGGAAAGTTTGCCATCAAGACAAGGTAAGGAAAAATAAAATGACACTAAAAATCCTTGAAGAAAAACATAACCCCCTGTTCAAAAGAAAAGAGGTGAGAGCAAGCCTGGAATCAGAGACAACACCGAGCAGGAGCCATGTTCTCGAGCTTCTTTCAAAGAAATTTGAAATCCCAAAGGAAAACATAAAAATCAATGGGATAAAAGGCAGTTTTGGAGTTAAGAATTTCAGCATAGAAGCCAATATCTATCATTCAAGGGAAGAAAAAGAAGCAGTCGAATTAAAGAAAAAAAAGGAAACTCGTCCTAGCGATGCCGAGTTAAAGAAAGAGGCTGGAGCAGGGGCAGCTGCTATAGCACAGCAATAAAATGGCGAAAGAAAAGAAAGGAAAAAAACCGCACAAGAACAAGCCGACCAGCAGGAAATATGCAAAATATCAGATTCATGGAGACACTGTTGTCAGGCAGAGATTCTGCCCCAGATGCGGGCCAGGGGTTTTCCTTATGATTGCAAAGGACAGGGTTTACTGCGGAAAATGCCATTACTCTGAATTCATGGGCAAAAAGTAAGAATAAAATCTATTCAAGAAGAACAGGGAGTTTTTTAAATGCGTTTACTAGTTCTTCTAAGGAATCTCTAGATCCAGCAACATAGCCTCTAGCATCTAAAGCAAGACTTTCACTAACAAGAACATATCCTTCTCCCAATTTCATTACAGTAAACATTTCTTCGAAATGTTCTTCAGCGAAAAGAACACCTCTTGACGCATCTTCGTGATCAGCATATGGAAAAAAAGTTACTCCCTCTACTTCCACTTTTGGTGCTTCCCCATATTTCATACTTGTTCACCAATAAAATAGTATATAAACATAATTATATTAAAAATAAAATGATAGACTTTCTCTGCGCAAAAATAGGCGGCATATGGTGCTATTGGCCAGATGATCTTTTATTAAAAAAGGTGGCTTTTGCAATAGTTGTTTTGGCAGTTTTCTTGATTATATTAAAGAAAAAAAAGCGATCATAAAATTCTAGTGGGCAAGAAAAATCAAAATAATTGAAGTCTTAATAAGCCCACTTTTTCAATCTCTTTTTTGAGTTGATTATGAACCCTGGGAGATTCTCCAAACCGTCAAAAAGATAGCTTGGAGCGTCTCCTGGGGAAAAAGAGGTGATAGATTTTAGAATCCCTGCATCTATTTAAACCTTTCGTTCCTGTTACTCTTTAAAAATGACAGACAATAATCAGTTTAAAGGGGTGAAAACAAAAATCAGGTAGACACTACAGACCTTTGTCTTTAGGCACTACAGAAAGGGGGGGTAGGCACTACATATATAAAAATTAGGCACTACAGAACCCACAGGATTTATAAATTTCATATGATTATGAATCGAATGAAAAGAGAGGAACATAATTCTGTTAAACAGGAACAGCTCCACGATTTGTTGTTCAGCAGGGAGATTGGGTGGCAGGAGATTATCTATGATTTGATAAACACAGAGCAGCTGGACCCCTGGAACATAAACATAACAATCCTTACAGGCAAGTACCTGGAGAAGATAAGAAGCCTGGAAGAGGCGGATTTCTTCGTTTCCAGCAAGGTCTTGCTCGCAGCGGCCTTTCTCCTGAGGATAAAATCTGAAATCCTCTTGAACAAGTACATAAAATCCATAGACGAAATTCTCTTCGGGGACAAAAACCAGAGGGTTGGCCTGGAAAAAGGCCAGATTCTTACAATTGATTTCGAAGAGCCTGTTCCGGAGCTGATTCCAAAAAGCCCGATGCCAAGATTTCGAAGAGTTACGTTGCAGGAGCTAATGGAATCCCTGAACAAGGCAATTGCAACAGAAAACAGGAGAATCAAGAAAGAGATAATAAATACAAATGCCCTGAGAGAGGCAGAGATTTCTCTCCCGAAGAAAAAATTTAATATAAAAAACAAGATAAGGGAACTGTACGAGAGGCTTCTGCAACACTTCACAGAGAACAGGGGAAAGACAAAAGTATCTTTCACAGATTTCATAGGGACTGACAAGGAGAACAGGATACTGTCCTTCTCTCCGTTGCTTCATCTTGACCACCAGAAAAAAATATGGCTGGAACAGGAGCAGCATTTCGGGGATTTTTATATCTGGCTTAAGGAAACCTATCTTGCCAACAATCCTGATCCATTCGCAGACCTGAGAAAGGAAGTTGAAGAGGAAATAGAAGAAGAAAAAGAATTCGATGAGGAAAAAAAGAAAAGGCTTGCAAAAATCAGCAAGGATTTTGAAAATCCTCTCGGTGAGTTGGCCGAGTGATGTTTAAGCAGAACTTTGGGAATTTTGTGATCTTGCTAAGTTCTCTTGTGCTCTTTTAAATAACCTTACGTAAAAATCTACTTTACTCTCTTCAATAAGTTGTCTTAAAGTAGGATAATTAGATCTATCGAATTCACCATCAAATAATGTTCTATCCTCAGTTTTCCCATATAAATCTTCAAATTCTTCTCGGGGAACACCAATAGGCATATAAACATTCTTTGATAAAAAATCTTCCCTCGCTTCTTTTGTCTCTTCTACACCACTTACATCTTCTCTACGTACCCAATCCCATTGATTGTCCTTATAATGTAAAATAAGACCCCTTATAAAACATCCCTGTGTTGAAGGATCTATAATGTGCATATACCTATCTTCATGTCCTTCTACGCGTCTTACTCCAAAAGATCTAAATGACGGCATTATTTCCAAATTAAACTATAGTTTTTAAATATATTTGTGATAAAAGATATTAACAATTTAACTCCACCTTTAATTTAGCGCTTATTGGAATATATTTTTGGGCATATACTTGTTCTGACTTATAGAATAAAACCCAACCATCTTTAAAAACCAGCCCGCCTTATTCTCTCCATGAAATTAGGTGTTTTGTTTTCAGGAGGCAAGGATTCAACAATGGCTACATGGCTTGCCAAAAAAGCAGGGCATGAAATCGTGTGTCTTATAACCCTGCATTCCGAAAATCCTGACAGCTACATGTTCCACACACCATCTATAAAGAGGACAGAGACGCAGGCAGCAGTCATGGGTCTGCCATTGATAACAAAAGATACAAAAGGAATCAAGGAACAGGAACTCAAAGACCTGGAAGAGGTCATTAAGACAGCTATTAAAAAATATGGAATCCAAGGAATAGTAACAGGGGCTTTGCATTCTGACTATCAGGCTTCGAGAATCCAGAAGATTTGTGACAGGCTTGGTTTGCAATGCGTGAATCCGCTATGGCACAAGGATGAATTCCAGTATTTGCAGGATTTGATAAAAAACAAGTTCAAAGTAATAATAATCGGAGTTTCTGCTTATCCCTTGAGTGCTTCTTGGCTTGGAAGAGTGATTGATGAATCTTTCATTAGAGATGTGACAAAACTAAATGAGAAACATAAGATTCATGTCGCAGGGGAAGGCGGGGAATTTGAATCCTTTGTCCTGGACTGCCCGATGTTCAAAAGGCCGCTGAAGGTCACGGGCGCAGATTTCACAGGCGAAGACAACAGCTGGAAGATGGAGATTGAGGTTGAGTAAAAATATCTAAATCTTTAAATAAGAAAAAATTGAGAGTGATTCATGGCAGAGGTAAATAGAAGATTAAGGGTTCCTCATGGTAGATTAGAGCAAGAGACAATGGAGTGCCTACAAGCACGTTCCAAAGAAGAGGGTCGTGTTATGCCCGAAGAAGAACTTAGAAATTATTCTGCTATAGCAGCTAAGTTAGCGCGTGCCAATGTAAGCCCTCTTACGCTTTATCGTGGGATGGTTATTGAAGCGACAGAAATCGCTTGGAGACTAGCAATGGCTTCTAAAAAATATGATTCGGAGTAAATGGACCTGTCGAGAATCGAACTCGAGCCTCATGACTGCCAGCCATGCATTCTACCGCTGAACTACAGGCCCAATTATAATTTAAGAACAGATTCTTTCCCTGTCTTCATGTCCTTGACCTTGAATTTTCCTGCTTTGACTTCTTTTTCTCCGACAAAAATAACTTTTCCGAAACCATAGGAGTTTGCGTAATCCAGGGCTTTAGAGGGTTTACCATAATAAATCGAGGCTGTTTTTCCCTGCGCTCTTAGCCTCTGTGCAAGTTTTATAGCTTCCTTGTCCTGTCCAAGAGAAATTACAAGAGTTTTTTCTTTGTCATATCTTATATCGGCAACAACAGAGACACGTTCAACTCCGAATGAAATTCCTGTACACTGGACTCCATTAAACATATAACTCCCGCCTCCTGCCAATGTTTCCCTAATTCCCTTTGCTTTAACTTCAAAGACATTCCCGTTGTAGTAAGAAAGCCCGCGAACAACTGTCGGTGCAAACAAAGGTTTAATCCCATAAATCTTGCAATATTCCATTAGGGAAATAATCTCTTTATATGCGGGGAATTTTTTAAAGTACTTCTCTCCTTGCTTTAATACATCAATTATTTTCTCAGCTTTTAATTTCTTTAAGTTTGTTCTTACTTGCTTTTCACCAATCTTGTCATATTTGTCAATCTCCCTTAAAACCTGTTTCTTGTCCTTCTCTTTAAGTCCGACATCATCAAGAATTTCGTTAAGCAATTTTCTGTTGTTAATCAAGATTATCGGCTTAACCCCGAGTTTTTCAAAAAGCTCGTTTGTAAGGGCAAGAATTTCAGCTTCATCTTTAATTGTTGAGCCAATTGTATCAACATCGCACTGGGTAATCTGCCTTAATCTGTTTGCAGAAACCGGCTCGTCACGAAAAACCTCACCAATCTGGTATCTCTTGTAAGGAAGCTTTTTGTTCTTGGCCAATCTTTTCAGCTGGAAAGTGAATTCATATCGCAAAGCCAAGTTCCTTTTTCCTTTGTCCTGCAGTTTGAAAATGTCAGAAACAGCTTCGTCTCCGGAATCCGAGCCTTTAACAAATTCTTCCTGTTCTATTATTGGAGTTTCCACTGGCTCGAAGCCGTAAGCTTCGAAAACACCAGTTATGATTTTCTTAATCTCTGCAATTTTCCTGGCTTCTTCGCCAGAGAAATCCCTGAATCCTTTTACTGGTTCCATTATCTATTTTCTTAAAGGGTGGAAGGGGAGAATCGAACTCCCGTCTTGCGGACCACAACCGCACGTACTGCCATTATACTACAACCACCATAATTTAATTTAAGTGAAAATGGTATAAAAAACTTGTTAGAACTAAAGCAACAGCTAGAAAAATCTTCAGTGATGTATGTGCCGATAACCTCGGCTTTTAGCTGTCATGATTTTACAATAGAAAGACAGTTTTTAAGGTTAACTGTTAATAAAATTTAATTTACCCCTATTCAAATGCCCTGCTATTGGTTAAAAATCCAAAAAAAGAAAATAAGTTAAAATTCAAAACTCTTGGTCTGCGAGCAGAGCTGTTCTTCTCCAGAAGCACCCTGGAAGAATGCCGTGAACTCTATCTTGTCTCCGCCAGTCAGTGTTGCATTTGTATCTACAGTATTTGTAACTGTTCCGAGAGCATCAAGCTCACCGAAATCTCCCCAAGCTAGAACTCCGCTGCTCGTTGCTGTTCCTTGGAAGACATTGACCTTCACTCCTATATCTTCCTGGTTGCCAGTGCCTCTTCTCAAGGTAACATCATATATTCCTGAAGAAGTTTCGTTGACCGTAACAGCGCTCAGCTCGACTGCGAGACATTTTTGACTGAGTTCTATCTGTCCAGCCCCGCCTTCAACCACGTTTCTTATCACAACCCAGATTATTCCTACAGCAACTAAAGTCAGAAGAATTATTATCAATGTGGCAACAATGGTTGATAAACCTTTTTTATCCCCTTCCGTTATACTGCCTCTTTTCATATCTGTATTTAAGGAAATCTCATTTAAAAATGTTTTTATCCTCTATTCTTTATTAAAACTATCTAACAATTTGAAAAATTCCTCCCTGTCCATGATTTTGTCATTTTCCGAGAGACCAATGCGTTCTGCAAATTTCCAGAAAGCCTCTGGTTTGTAGCCCTGCTTTTTCAAAGAGGCGATTGTCGGAAGCCTTTTGTCGTTCCATCCAGAATATTTTCCTGATTCTATATCCTGCCTCATCTTTGTCGTGGAGAGCTCCATGTCTTTAAGGTGTATCCTTCCGAGGAATCCTGTCCAAGGAACCCTGGATTTCAGACCCAAGGCAAGATAAATTCTTCTCTGCCTCTCTGCATTGTCCCTGTGGTCCTTTGCCCTGATTATATGGGTCATTTTCAAATCAATGTCGTCTGCGGCAACTGCGAGATTCATAAGAGGCCAAACTCTGTATCTGTTTCCCTGCCTTACGTGTTTTGTGAGATTTATTCTCGCAAGGGGGAAATCCCTCATTGCAGGATTTTTGTCCTGCATTCCTGATTTGAATCTTAGAACAGCCTGGCCTTCAGCAAAACCATTTTTATCTAACATTTTTTTCCATCTTTCGAGATTTTCCTTAACACTTAAACTTCTGCACGGGCAGGCTTTCATAGCCTCGACAAACTCCTTGAATTTTTCCTGAGAGCAAGTGCATACATAAGCGGCCTTTTTCCTCAGGAGCTTTTCTGCGCAATTGTAATAGATTTTCATCCTGTCAGATTGGATGATGATTTTCAAAAAATTTCCCGGAAAAAGCCAGGCTGATTCTTTCTTAATCATCTCGTATGCCTTCGGATAAATATTCTCCGGGTTTGTGTCCTCTATTCTAAGATAAAATTTTCCTCCATATTTTTTCACAAAAAGATAAGACAAGCTTCCTGTAAGGGCATGTCCTATGTGGAAAGGGCCAGACGCAGAAGGAGCGAATCTCATGATAACTTTCCCTTTTTTTGCGCCAGGCAGCTCGGGAAGTCCTTCGCGCCCTTCTCTGTGGGAAGTTTTAGATTCTAACTTAGAAAACTCCTTAATCTGCTCCTCAACTGGTAATTTGTTTACCTCAGCAACTATATTATTAATCTGTTTTGAGAATTTCTTTACCTCGCTGGGTTTCAATCCTTCATTGAAAAGGGCAGAGATTACAGAACCAGTTCTCGCAACCCCATCATAAGCAACAGCATTTTTCAGGGCATAGGCTCTAGCCTTTTTTTCCAGGTCTTTCATACATGAAAAAATGATAATGGATTTATATATATTTTTAATTTGATAAATCTAATACATATTTATCCAATAATCTAGTTTTTCAGCTCTTATTTTTAAAAGGTTAAATCCTCTTCACATCGAGTTTTCTCTCAAGAACCTCGAGCCTCTGCTGCAGGTGGTAAATCTGGTTTCCTATGTCTTCTACCTTTTCCGTCATTTCCGTTATCCTTTTTGCCAGTCTTTTCTTTTTCTCCTCTGCTGAAGAGAGGTCGAGCGTGGTTTCTGAAGAGCCTGCTGCAGGGGAATCAAAAAAAGAGAAAGGGCCTGCCCCTGAGGAAGCAGAAGAGTTTTTCTGCAAAGCCCTCGCCTGCTCTGCTTTCTCTATCTGCCTTTTGTAATTCTCTGTGAGATCCAGTATTTTCTTCTTTCTCCCAAAACCAAAAAATCCCATGTAGTGAATAAGAAGAAGATATTTATAAGGATTTTGTAACCAAGATTCTATTTATAGCATTTATCTTTTTCTATTTGTAAGCATAGCAAAAGTGTGTAGTCGATAAAAACGCTATTTTTTTCTTTAATGTAAGATAATCTTTGAACACTCTACTAGCAATATTGTCAAATCCCTGTTTTTGTTTGTTAGTAAGATTAAAGTAACTACCTATTGTTTTTAGCCTTCCAACTGCATTTTCCAGAGTATAATGAGACGTATATTTTTTACTAAAATGTCCTACTCTCTGAAAACTATATCTACGCAACAATTCCACACATTCTCTTGGGGTGATCAATACTCTCGGACCTTTATACTTTGGGTTAAATTGTCTAAATATTTTTCTTCTTAAATATATATCCTCTTTGTCCATTTGCTTCCAGTATATAAAAAATAATCCATTTGGTCTTAAAATTCTTTTAATGTTTTTTATTGTCTTTCTGGTTGCAAACCAATGAAAAGCATTCCCTATTGTTACAATATCAAATGAGTTATCTTTAAATGGCAAATTTTCAGCCTCGCATTTTTTATAGGCTATAGGTAGATTATGATTAAGAGCATTCTTTTTGGCTTGAGATAACATTCTTAGGTCATGATCACACCCAACAACTCTTACGCCTCTCAAGCGAGCAAGCGGTTCAGTGGATTTACCGGTGCCACAACCGATATCTAGAATGTCAGAGATCTTATTGGTTTTAACAAGACTAAATAGCATGTCATAAAATTCTCTAGGATATCCAGACCTATATCTATCATAGGCTTCTACTTGGGTTCCAAAACATTTTCCTATTTTTTGTATAATTCTTGTCTTTAACATTTTTAATCAAGCCCCTTTTGTAAAGTGTAAAGGTTATAATAAATTCCCTTTTTCTTCATAAGCTCTTCATGATTTCCAAGTTCTGCAATCCTTCCCTTATCAAGAACAACAATCTTGTCGGCGTTTCTGACTGTTGAAAACCTGTGGGCTATTATTATTGTTGTTTTTTCCTTAATTAATCTGTTAATGCCTTCCTGAACTTTTTTCTCTGATTCTGCATCAAGCGCGGCAGTCGGCTCATCAAGAATCAATATCTTGGGATTTTTTAGAAAAGCCATTGTTATGGCAACCCTTTGCCTCTGGCCCATGGACAACTTGACGCCTTCTTCTCCAACCTTTGTCTGATATTTTTTTGGAAGCTGATTTATGAATTCGTCTGCAGAGGCGGCTTTTGCCGCATCAGCAATCTGTTTTTCAGTTGCTATTGGATTTGCATATCTCAGATTATTTATCATTGTATCATTAAACAGATTAAGATCCTGGGGAACTACTGCAATTTGATCTCTCAGCCATTTTAATTGTAATTCAGAAATATCAACTCCATCAAGAGTTATTTTTCCCTTTCCAGGCTGGTAATATCCCATTACCAATTCCGCCAGCGTTGTTTTTCCAACGCCACTTTTTCCGACAAGGGCGACGCTTTCTCCAGGATTGATTTTAAGATTTATTCCTCTGAGAACAGGCTTTCCCTTTATATATCCAAAATCAAGGCCTTTGAAAAATATTTCTCCCTTAACTTCTTTCAGGATTTTGTTTCCATGCGACATTTTTTCCGGGGAGATCTTTCTCAGTTTCAGGAATCTTCTTATTGCAACACCAGCTCTCTTATATCTTCTATATATCATTCCAAAAAATCTGAATGGGCCGAATGCCAAATTTATGTAGCCAAAGAACATAACAAATTGGCCAGGGCTTAAGTTTCCTTCCCTTAGGAAAAATATTGCAGAGCCAAGGACAGCAACAAAACTGATGCTGTATATTATTCCCTGAACAACAGAAAGTTTTCTTGATTTAGAGGCCGCATTTTTTACAGCAGGAAGAATTTTTCCAACAAGCGACTTAAAAAATCTTTCTTTTTCCACATTTTCCATTACAAAATTCTTAACAAGAAAAACATTATACAGCTTGTCATAAACATTTCCATATTGTTTTTCATAAACTTTATTTGCTATTCTGTGGGCTGCAATCTCTGGCTTTACAAACCTGATAGTAAATAAAGCATAAACAACGAAAGAAATAAACACAATTAAAGCAAGCTGCCATTTTATTATGAACATGGCTATTAAGGAGAACAAAAGCATCAGCAATTGCGGCGAAACATCTGCAATGGTTTCAATAATTTCCTGTAATGACCTTGAACCCCTAGAAATCTTCTGAAGAATTTCTCCTCTTTGCTCTTTTTTGTGGAATAAAATCGGAAGAGTCAGGAAATGGGAATATGCCTCTGCTTCTGCTTCCTGGGACATTTTTGTCCCAAGAACTTCCCCCATGTAACCAGTCATATTTGAAACATAAGTTGAAATTAAACTTAACACAAGCCATAGCCCAATAAGAGAAAATAGAATATTTGTAACAGTGTCTGGTATTATTGCAAGATCAAAAAGCTTACCATAAATATAAGGAGTTATAACTGTTAACAAGGCTCCAAAAGTTGCCACTATGATTATTCTAACAAGCTGCTTTTTGTTTTTCTCGAAAATATCAAGAACAAATTTAGTTGAGTTATTCATTTTATAAAAAGAGATAAATAGTTTATAAAGTTTAATTATCATAGTCGAAGATTAATAAAATTTATATACTCCCCACATCTATATTCTGCATGCAACAAGAACTCTCTGATGAGAATGAATTAGATGATTTCGATTACGAAAATGATGATGATTTCTTGGCAGATTTTTTTGAAGATAAACAATAAATATTTCTAAAGAAACATTTTTTAAACAGACAAATCTTTATTTTTACCATGACAGCAAACATAGCCCAGATACTTGGGAAAATAAATCCTGGGAAATACGCGGAAAACTCAAAAGAGCTCTTAAAAAAATACAAGAATCAGATGAATATTCCGGCAGAGGAGGTAAAGGAGCAACCGCTTGCAAAACACGGGCTCGTTTATGATTCTTCCTCAGAGACCCTGGAGCCGGTTTATTTCTTTATCCTTGATTTGATGAATGACTTCGGATTTGAGACAGAAAAAATAATAGACAACTTCACATCTTCCCCTGGCTCAGGCCATTTCGCAGAGTTGGGGCAAAGGGCCACGGTAATGCAGCAGCAAGCCACGAAAATTCTCGGTGATGTGAACACTGTCCTGAGGAGCGTTTTAAATGTGATATATGACCTTAAAGAATTCAGAATAAGGCTGAGCCATTACGATGCCTTAAAAGATAAAAACAAGAAAGAAGCAGCTATCCTCGCCCTGAAGCAGATATTCATGGACAAGGTCGATATCAACAAAGGAAACTCCAGCATAAAGGCGCTGGCCATCAGCCAGGCAGGATATCAGACATTGATAGATGCTTTTCTTTTTTCCAAAGATGTGAAAGACGTAGACAAACTGGATTTGAATGACAGGGTAAAAAGAATTCTTCGCCCGAGAATTCTGGAATTTGGGGACTGGCTGGAGCACTCGGAAAAAGAGCTGAGAAAGAGATACGAGCTGGAAAGAAGTTATCTTCAAAGCCAGGTCAATTCCATGAAGCTTTATGCCCGCTGGGCTAAGCCTTACCTAAGGGCGGCACAGCAGTTGGAGATG
>DATEUW010000001.1:0-5145 GCA_035282925.1 Candidatus Nanoarchaeia archaeon | reverse complement strand
CTTATCATCTTGCTCCTAATACAAGCTCGCACATAGTTAGCAAGAGCATCTGCATGAATGGAGGAATCACTGCATACCGTGGCCTTGTAAAGGTAAAGCAGGGCTGCAAGAACTGCAAGTCCAGCGTCCGCTGCGATGGTTTAATGCTGGACAACAAGAGCAAGGCCTCAACCCTGCCAAGCATGGAAGTGGATGAAAACGAAGTCGAAGTCTCCCATGAAGCTGCTGTAGGAAAAATAGGAGACGAGCAACTTTTCTATCTGATGTCCCGCGGTTTATCAGAGCAGGAAGCCACGAAAATGATAGTCTCGGGCTTTATAGAGCCGTTGATAAGAGAGCTTCCTCTGGAATATGCTGTTGAACTCAACAGGCTTCTCGAAATGGAGATTGAAAATTCTATTATATAATATGAAAAAAGAAACATCAAATCTATCGAGAAAAAATTGTATTATTATTCATGGATGCCCTTCAAAATTTAAGAAAGAGATGGACTCTAAAAAAAGGACTTATGACAAACATTGGATACCTTGGATTAAAAAAGAATTGGTTGCAAAAGGCATAGAAACGGAAAATCCCCTCATGCCAAAACCATGGAAACCTAATTATAAAAAATTTAAGAGCAAATTTGAAAAATATAGTGTTAATGAGAAGACTATCTTAATAGGACATAGTTGCGGGTGTGCCTTCCTGGTTCGTTGGCTTGGAGAAACAAAGAGAAAAATTTTCAGACTTATACTTGTTGCTCCTTGGAAAATTCCAAATAAGAATGATAAATTCAGAAAAGCATTTTATGAATACCAGATAGATAAAACAATTAAATTTAGGGTTAAAAAAATTATAATGTTTACAGCAAATAATGAAGAAGAGGATGGGAAAAAGAGTCTGAAAATTTTTCATAAAAAATTAGACGGAAAGATAGTTGAACTTAAAGGTAGGGGCCATTATACTCTAGATGAAATGGGAACAAAGGAATTCCCGGAATTACTAAGAGAGGTGTTGAATGGAACTAAATAACAAAACTGCAAAAGCATTGAAAGAAGATTTTCCTATTTTCAGGCACAATCTCGGGCTTGTTTATCTGGACAACGCCTCAACAAGCCAAAAGCCAGCGAGTGTTCTGAATGCCATTAAGGAATTTTCAGAGAGAGACAACGCGAATGTTGGGCGTGGAGTTTATTCTCTGGCTGCCAGGGCTATGAAAAAATACGAGCAAGCGAGAACAGCTGTTTCCAGATTTATCGGCGCAGATTTCAACGAAATAGTTTTTACTAAAAATACAACTGAATCTCTTAACCTGCTGTCATACACTCTGCAGTCAATTATTCTAAATGGCAAAAATGAAATCCTCTTGACAGAAATGGAGCATCATTCTAACCTTGTTCCCTGGCAGCAGATGGCTAAGAGAAATAAATGGAAAATAAGATTTGTTAAAGTAAAATCAGATTTCACTTTAGACTTGGAAGATGCCAAAAAGAAACTGACTGATAAAACAGCTATATTTTGTTTCACCTATGTTTCCAACTTATTGGGAACTATTAACGATGTTAAATCACTAACAAGCCTGGCAAAATCCAAAGGGGCAATAACTGTCGTAGATGCTGCACAGGCGATTCAGCATATTCCTGTAGATGTTAAAGAGATTGGATGCGATTTTCTGGCTTTTTCAGGGCATAAATCGTTTGGCCCTAATGGAATCGGCGTTCTTTACGGCAGAAAAGATCTTCTGGAAAAACTTTCTCCTTTCAATTTCGGGGGAGGAATGATAGAAACTGTTGGTTTTGAGGATTCGACATGGAAAACTGGCCCGGAAAGATTCGAGGCAGGGACCCAGAACATGGCAGGAGCTGTTGGCTTGGCTGAATCAATAAATTACATAAAAAAAATCGGCTTAAACAGCATAAAAGAATGGGAAGATTATCTGCTAAAATACGCATTGAAAAGATTAAAAGAAATTCCCAGCATAAAAATATACAATCCTGGCGCTGATTCCAGTGTTTCTTTGGTTTCTTTCAACCTTCCAGGAATTCACCCGCACGATGTTGCTTCGTTGCTAGACCAAAAGAAAATCGCAGTTCGTGCAGGGCATATGTGTGCAATGCCTCTGATGGCTGCTCTCAGCGTAAAGGGCGGAGTCTGCAGGGCAAGCTTCTCATTTTACAATACCTTAGAAGACATCGATGCCCTCGTGGATAGTTTAAAGGAAATAAAACAAAAATTTGAATAAAATGGAAGAAGGAATACCATCAGACATGTATAAGGAGCATATCTTGGAATTGTACAAATCTCCGAGCAATTTCGGCAGCATAAAAAACCCAACCCACGAAAAAACTGCATACAATTCTATCTGTGGAGACGAGATTACCGTGAACCTCATTGTTAAGAATGATATTGTTAAAGAGGTAAAATTCTCTGGAAGCGGGTGTGTCATATCAATGGTTTCTGCCTCGATGCTGACTGATAAAATAAAAGGCATGAAAATTCCTGATATAAAAAATATGAAAGCCGAGGATGTTCTTGAATCATTGAAAATAAAATTAAATTTGGCAAGGGTTAAGTGCGCGCTGCTTGGCTTTGAGGCAGTAAAGGGGGCTCTGGAAAATGAGTAATCAATTAATTCCTTATGAAGTTTATGACGCAAATATCAATGGAAAGGATGTGAAGATAATTTATCTTGGTAAACTTGTCAGATTTAGGTCAGATCAAAGTGTAATAGTTTTCAGAGGGGAGAAAAATAAAATTCATTGTCATAGATTAAGGGCTTACACTTGTGATAATGGAAAACTGAAAATTGATGTTTCTTTAGAAAGAAAAATATCCAAATCTGAAGAAGATTTTTTGGATAGGTTATTAACGGAGAAAGGAGCATGACACTCGAGATAAAAAACCTTCACGTTGAATTCAATGGAAAGGAGATACTCAAAGGCTTGAACCTGAAACTTGAATCGGGTTCTGTGCATGCTTTAATGGGGCCAAATGGCTCTGGCAAGACAACGCTTGCACATGTTTTGATGGGGGATCCAAGGTACAGTGTCACCAAAGGGAAAATTTTAATTAATGGAAAAGATATTTTAAAATTAAGTGTAAGCGAAAGGGCAAAACTTGGTTTGTTCCTTTCTTTTCAGAGCCCTGTTGAAATCGAAGGTTTAAAGTTTTCCACATTTTTAAGGCAGGCTTACAATTCTTTAAACAGAAAAAAACTTTCCCTGCTCGAATTCCAGGAACTGCTGGAAAAAAAGGCTGGCGAGTTAGGAATTTCAAAGGAACTTCTTTCACGCTATCTAAACAAGGGATTTTCCGGAGGAGAGAAGAAAAAGGCAGAGATTTTGCAGTTGTTGGTTTTAAATCCAAAGATAGCTATCCTAGATGAGACAGATTCTGGTCTTGATATAGATTCCCTGAGAATAATTGCTCAGGGCATAAGGAAATTTATGTCTCTAGAAAAAACAATACTTATTATAACACACTATAAAAGAATTCTCGAGTATGTCAAGCCGGATAAAGTAAGCATTATGTTAGACGGAAAAATAGTCCGCGATGGCTCAGGAGAGCTTGTTAATCATCTAGAGGAAAAAGGTTATTCGTGGATTGATAAAGAATAACTATCTTTTCTGAATCTGCTGCACAAGCCAGACTATAAAAAGTATCAGAGCAACCAGGATTAAAATCCCATAAAGCCAGCCAAAAAGCATCATTCCAGAGCCGTAGCCACCATACATCATGCCCATCATTCCCCCATAACCCCCAAATCCCATTCCAACTCCGCTAAATATCAAAACTAACAACGCTACAGCAACAATCACAAAAACTAATGTTTCGTTCTTCATTTTATTGATTTTTGTTATTTATTCTGAAAATGCTGTGAAGAAAGCACCAACCCAAGAAACTTTCTATAAGAGCTATCCAAGCAATAATAAGTATAACCAGGTTTGCCCATGCTGTACTGAAAAATGTTGGTGCCCAAGGCCCAAGCCACCAGAAAGCCAGCAGAAACCTTAAGATTCTGTCAACCTTGCCTAAATTTTGTCTCATTTTTATCTTATTCTTTTAAGTTTTTTTGCTATTTAAATCTTCTTTCTCCTCAAAAGATTTGCATTTGTTACAACAGTTATAGAGGAAAGTGCCATTGCTATCTCTGCAATGACTGGATGCAGCAAGCCAGCAACAGCCACAGGGATTGCTATGGTGTTATATGCAAAAGCCCAGAACAAATTCTGCTTTATTTTTCCGAAAGTTGCCTTGCTCAGATTTATTGCTTGAACAACTCCTTCCAGAGAGTTTTTTGCAAGGACAATGTCTCCCGACTCTATTGCTATGTCTGTGCCAGAGCCCAATGCGAATCCGACGTTGCTCTGCTTCAATGCAGGCGCATCGTTGATCCCGTCGCCGACAAAAGCAACAAAACCTTCTTTCTGGAGTTCCTCGACTTTTTTTGCCTTGTCCTCTGGAAGAACATTCGCAATAACTTCTTTTATTCCAACTTCCTTTGCAATGGCTTTAGCAGTTCTTTCATTGTCTCCTGTAATCATTACTGTTCTATATCCCGCCTCATTGAGCTGTGCTATGGCACTTATGGAATCTGATTTTACAGCATCTGCGACAGCGATAATTCCTATAATTTTTCCGTTTTCCGCGACTATCATTGTTGTTTTCCCTTGAGATTCAAATTTTTCAATTACCTTTTCAAAATCCTTAAAGGAAATTTTCTTCTCGTTCATAAGGGTCCTGTTTCCTATAACAATATCGCTCTTTCCTATTTTTCCTTCAACGCCTCTTCCTCTCAAGACCTTGAAGCCTTTGACTTCCCTGAATTTTTTCAGTTTTGCTTTCTCAACAATTGCCTTGGCAATAGGATGCTCGCTCAATTTTTCAAGAGAGGCAGCTATTTCCATAAGATAATTTTCCTTGACCTCTGCATGAATGTTTGTGACTTCTGGCTTTCCTTTCGTGATTGTTCCGGTTTTGTCAAAAACAATTATTTTTATTTCCTTCATTGTTTGAATCGCTTCCCCTTTTCTTATTAAAATCCCTTTTTTAGCGCCCATTCCACTTCCAACCATCAGGGCTGTTGGTGTGGCAAGACCGAGAGCACAAGGGCAAGCAATTACAAGAACAGCAACCCCAACTCCAATCGCCCTGCTTAAATCT